>DATMIP010000208.1:0-4707 GCA_035554515.1 Sphingomonas sp.
ATCAGCTTCGATGAATTGAAGGACGTGTATCGCGAGCAGGCCGAAGCCCTGCTCGATGGCTATTGCGACTTCATCCTGATCGAAACGGTGTTTGACACGCTCAATGCCAAGGCCGCGATCGTCGCCGTGCTCGAGCTGGCCGAAGCGCGCCAGCATGAAATTCCGATCATGCTGTCGATGACCATCACCGACATGTCCGGACGCAATCTTTCGGGTCATTCGGTTGACGCGTTCACGTATATGGTGCGCCACGCCCGACCGCTGACGATCGGGCTCAACTGCGCGTTCGGAGCGGATCTGATGCGGCCTTATCTCAAGGAAATGGCGCACGTCGCCGATGCGCTGATCATGGCCTATCCCAATGCCGGCCTGCCTAATGATCTTGGCGCCTATGACGAACAGCCTGCAACCACCGGCCGCCTGATTGGTGAGTGGGCCAGGGACGGGCTGGTCAACGTCGTCGGCGGCTGTTGTGGCACGACCCCGCCGCATATCGCGGCGATGGCGGCGGCAATCGAGAATGTGGCGCCACGTCCGGCGCATCACCACCAGGCAATCACGCGCCTGGCCGGACTTGATCCGTTCGTAATGGCGGCCTGAACCACTTAGCCCTCTCCCGCATGCGGGAGAGGAGGGGCCCAAGCGGAGCTTGGGAGGTGAGGGTCTTCTTCTTCCTCGCCGATCGCCCTGAAAAAGAAGAAGCCCCTCACCCAACCCTCTACCGCCAGCGGGAGAGGGCTTAGTCCGGAAGCCAATGGCCAGCACTCCTTCCACCGCCCAATTCGTCAATATCGGTGAACGCACCAACGTCACCGGCTCGGCGGCGTTCAAGAAGCTGATCATGGCCGGCGACTATGCCAGGGCGGTCGAGGTCGCGCGCCAGCAGGTCGAGAATGGCGCGCAGGTGATCGACGTCAACATGGACGAAGGCCTGCTCGACGCCGAATTTGCGATGACCACCTTCCTCAAGCTGATTGCCGCCGAGCCCGATATCGCGCGCGTGCCGGTGATGGTCGACAGCTCGAAATGGAGCGTGATCGAGGCAGGGCTGAAATGCGTCTCGGGCAAGCCGATCGTCAATTCGATCAGCATGAAGGAGGGCGAGGAGGCCTTCCTTCATCACGCCCGCAAGGTGATGGCCTATGGCGCCGCCGTGGTCGTCATGGCTTTCGACGAGGTCGGGCAGGCGGACACCAAGGATCGCAAGATAGAGATTTGCGAGCGGGCCTATAAACTCCTCACGGGCATAGGCTTTCCGCCCGAGGATATCATCTTCGATCCGAACATCTTCGCGGTCGCGACCGGAATCGACGAACATCGCCGTTATGCGATCGACTTCATCGAGGCGGCGCGTGAGATCAAGGCACGCTGTCCGCATTGTCACATATCGGGCGGCGTTTCGAACCTCAGCTTCTCGTTCCGCGGGAATGAGCCCGTACGGCGCGCGATGCACAGCGTCTTCCTCTATCATGCCATTCAGGCCGGGATGGACATGGGCATCGTCAATGCCGGCCAGCTCGACGTCTATGATGCGATCGATCCCGAGCTGCGCGAGGCGTGCGAGGACGTGATCTGGGATCGGCGCGACGACGCCACCGATCGCATGATCACGCTCGCCGAACAATATCGCGGGACGGATGTCGTTGCCGAGAAACTGGCCGAGGAATGGCGTGGCTGGGATGTCGCCAAGCGGCTTGAACATGCTTTGGTGAAGGGCATCGACCTGTATGTCGTCGATGATACGGAGGAGGCCCGCCACCATTTCAAACGCCCGATCGAGGTGATCGAAGGGCCGCTGATGGACGGCATGAATGTCGTCGGCGACCTGTTCGGGTCGGGCAAGATGTTCCTGCCCCAGGTGGTGAAATCGGCGCGCGTGATGAAGAAGGCGGTCGCCCATCTGCTGCCCTTCATCGAGGCGGAAAAGCAGGTCGGCGCCCGGCCGAAGGGCCGCATCATCATGGCCACCGTCAAGGGTGACGTGCACGATATCGGCAAGAATATCGTCGGGGTCGTGCTTGCCTGTAACGGGTACGAAATCATCGACCTGGGTGTGATGGTGCCGTGGACCAGGATATTGGAAGCCGCGAACGAGAATGACGCCGACATGATCGGCCTCTCCGGCCTGATCACGCCCTCGCTCGACGAGATGGTGACCGTTGCCGAAGAGATGGCGCGCGCCGAAATGACGATGCCGCTGCTGATCGGCGGCGCGACCACGTCGAAGGTTCATACCGCCTTGCGGATCTCGCCCGCCTACAAGGGGCCGGTGGTGCATGTGCTCGACGCCAGCCGCGCGGTTGGTGTCGCCTCGACGCTTATGTCGGACACGCAGCGCGATGCCTTCGTGGCGAAGACCGCGAACGAATATGAAGCGGTGCGGATCGCGCGCGCCGACAAGGGCCAGAACGATCTGGCGCCGCTCGCGGAAGCACGCGCGAACGCTTTTCCCTACGATCCCGGGCAGAAACCGCCGGCACCGTTGCAGCCCGGCACGCATGTCTTTGCCGACTGGCCGCTCGATGATTTGCGGGCCTATATCGACTGGACACCTTTCTTCCGCGCGTGGGAACTGGCCGGCAATTATCCCGCGATACTCGAGGATCCGGTCGTCGGCGAAAGCGCGCGCGGCCTGTTCGCGGACGCCGAGGCCATGCTCGATACGATCATCGCCGAGAAATGGCTGACGGCGCGCGGTGTGGCGGGGCTGTGGCCGGCGAAGCGGGACGGCGACGATATCGTTGTTTCTAAGCCCCTCCCCTTCAGGGGAGGGGTTGGGGTGGGGCCTGTCCACGAAAACCCAACGGCGGATCTGGAGCAAGTCCGCTTCCCGATGCTGCGTCAGCAGATCAAGAAGCGCGAAGGGCGCGCCAATATGTGCCTCGCCGATTTCATCGATACGCAGGCCGATACGTTCGGCGGCTTCGCGGTCGGTATCCATGGTATCGAGCCCCACATCGCCCGGTTCAAGGCTGATCATGACGATTATCGCGATATACTGCTCAAGGCGCTCGCCGATCGCCTGGCAGAGGCGTTCGCCGAACGGCTCCATCTTCATGTCCGTACGACCTTGTGGGGTTACGCCGTTGGCGAGCAACTGACCGGCGAGGCCTTGATCAAGGAACAATATCGCGGCATCCGCCCGGCGCCCGGCTATCCGGCCTGTCCCGAACACAGCCTCAAGCCGATCCTGTTCGATCTGCTCGGCGCGACCGAAACCACCGGCATGACGCTCACCGAGAGCTTCGCCATGTTACCGACATCGGCGGTTTCGGGCTTCTATTTCGGCCATCCCGACAGCCAATATTTCGGTGTCGCGCGGATCGGCCGCGACCAGCTTGAAGATTATGCCGTGCGGCGCGGTGTGGACCTTCCGACCGCCGAACGCTGGCTTCGCCCCAACCTCGATTGAACCTGATCCTCCCCCGCCAGGGGGAGGTGTCGCCGAAGGCGACGGAGGGGGCGGAAAGCGATCCGCTTCGAAGGTTCGCGTGATCATCCCGCTCGCTGACCTCCCCCCGGCGGGGAGGATTGCCTGCCTGGCAAGGTCGACCTGGAAAACCCGCCGCCCGCGTCCGAACCTCGATTGACTCGAATCCGCGGCCCGTGCAGGGTCGCTCTGTCGTCGGCGGGCAACCGCCGGAGGACTGCGCGGGAGAGCGTCCTCTTTCAGGGGGCCACCGAAGGAGCAACCGCCCCGGAATCTCTCAGGTCAACGGACCGCGCGGAACTTCAGACACTCTGGAAAGCGGGTGCGGTTCGCCGTGCCCCACCGAAGGTGCAAGTGCCCCTCCATCCCCCAGATGGCGGCACGGAAGCTCTCAGGTCCCGTGACAGAGGGGGCGATGGACGGAACGGCCGCAAGGCCCGCAGCCCATCGCGCTCTTGCCGGGGAATTTGATGAGCGACGACGATCCTATCGCCGAAACGCTGCCGCTCGATGCGTGGCATCGGGCGCGTGGCGCGCGCATGGTGCCGTTCGCCGGCTATGCGATGCCGATCCAGTATGAAGGCATTATCGCCGAACACAATTGGACGCGCGAGCATGCCGGCCTGTTCGACGTCAGCCATATGGGCCAGCTCACGCTTGCGGGCGACGGGCTGGATGAGGCGCTCGAAGCCTTGCTGCCGGCGGACGTCAAAAGCCTGGCGCTCGGGCGGACGCGCTATTCCCTGCTCCTCAACGATCAGGGCGGGATCATCGACGATCTGATGTTCAGCCGCTGGCCGACCAAAATCTATATGGTCGTCAACGGGGCGGTGAAGGCGGGCGACATCGCGCATATGCGCGCCAAGCTTCCCCCGGCCATCACGATCAATCACATGACCGAGCGCGCTTTGCTGGCGCTGCAGGGGCCGGAGGCGTTCGACGCGCTCGCCCGCCTCGCGACCGGCCAGTGGGATCTCGGCCTGCTCAGCTTCATGATGGGCGGGCCGTTCCAGATCGGCGGAGTCGACGCCTGGATCAGCCGTTCGGGTTATACCGGCGAGGACGGGTTCGAGATTTCGGTCGATGCGACCGCTGTCGAGCAGGTGGCCGATCTGTTGTGCCAGCAGCCGGAGGTGAAACCGATCGGTCTCGGCGCGCGCGATTCGCTGCGGCTCGAGGCGGGTTTGCCGCTTTATGGTCACGACCTCGATACGAAGACCGATCCGATCTCGGCCGATCTCGGCTTCGCTATCTCCAAGCGCCGCCGCGCCGAGGGT
>DATMIP010000209.1:0-22028 GCA_035554515.1 Sphingomonas sp.
AAGACGCTGCCAGTCGCCCCGGAAACCCCTTGGGGCTCAACGGTTTCGAGTTTGTCGAATTCACCTCGCCCGAGCCTCAGGCGATGGGGCGCCAGTTCGAGGAGATGGGCTTCGTGCCCTCGCACCGTCACCCCACCAAGAATATCACGCGCTACAAGCAGGGGCGCATCAATCTGATGCTCAACCGCGATGCCGCCGGTCGCGTCGCCGAATTCCGCAACGCGCACGGCGCGTCGGCGAGCGCGATGGCGTTTCGGGTCACCGATCCGGAGGCCGCGCTCAAATGGGCGCTCGAAAATGGCGCCCGGGCGACCGAGGAGGATGATACCGTGATCCAGGGGATCGGCGGTTCCTATCTCTATTTCATCAAGGACGGCACCGACCTCTACGCGGATTGGGCCGAATTTCCCGGCTGGCAGGAGGCCGAGACCAGGAACAATGTCGGCCTCGATCTGCTCGACCATCTCACGCACAATGTCAGGCGCGGGCAGATGCGGGTCTGGTCGGAATTCTACAAGATCTTGTTCGGGTTCGAAGAGCAGAAATATTTCGACATCAAGGGCAAGGCGACCGGACTGTTCAGTCAGGCGATGATCGCGCCGGATCATGCGATCCGCATCCCGCTGAACGAAAGCCAGGACGACAAGAGTCAGATCGAGGAATTCATCAAGGATTACAACGGAGAGGGCATCCAGCATTTGGCTCTCACCACTGGGAATATCTATGACACGGTCGAGCGGCTGCGCGCCCGTGGCGTGCGCCTGCAGGACACGATCGAGACCTATTATGAATTGGTCGACAAGCGCGTGCCCGGCCATGGCGAGGATCTTGAGCGACTGCGCAAGAACCGCATCCTGATCGACGGCGACGTCGAAAACGAGGGTATCCTGCTTCAGATATTCACCGAGAACATGTTCGGGCCGATCTTCTTCGAGATCATCCAGCGCAAGGGCAATGAAGGCTTCGGCAACGGCAATTTCCAGGCGTTGTACGAATCGATCGAGCTCGACCAGATCCGCCGCGGCGTGATCACCGTCGACAAATGATCTCCTCCGTTCGGGCTGAGCTTGTCGAAGCCCTGTAGTTTCTTGACGGAAGAACGGCCCTTCGACAGGCTCAGGGCGAACGGAGCGGGCAAGATGACCGATTACCTCACCGGCTTCGGCAACCATTTCGCCACCGAGGCAGTGCCTGGCGCGTTGCCGGTCGGCCAAAATTCGCCGCAGAAAGTACCGTTCGGCCTCTATGCCGAACAGCTTTCGGGCACCGCCTTCACCGCGCCCAGATACGAAAATCGCCGGTCCTGGCTCTATCGCCTGCGCCCGACTGCGAGCCATCCGCCGTACAAGCCCTATCACGGTGCGCTTTTGCTCCGTTCGGCACCATTCGACGAACTGCCGCCGGTGCCCAACCGGCTGCGCTGGGACCCACTGCCATTGCCCGAGCAGCGGGTCGACTTCGTCGACGGCCTCGTCTCCTATGGCGGCAATGGCGACGTCGCGACCGGGGTAGGGGTCGGCATCCACCTCTATGCCGCCAGCCGCTCGATGGAGGGCCGCGCCTTCCAGAATGCCGACGGCGAGTTGCTGATCGTGCCGCAGCAAGGCCCGCTACGAATCGCCACCGAATTTGGCCTGATCGATGTGGCACCACTCCAGATCGCTCTGATTCCGCGAGGCGTGCGCTTCCGGGTGGAGCTGGACGGCCCCTCGCGCGGTTACGTCTGCGAGAATTATGGCGCACCCTTTCGCCTACCCGATCTCGGCCCGATCGGCTCGAACGGCCTCGCCAATCCCCGCGACTTCGAGACACCGTCGGCCTGGTTCGAGGATCGCGACGAGCCGTTTGAGGTGGTCCAGAAATTCCAGGGTCGGCTGTGGGCGACAATGCTCGACCATTCGCCGTTCGATGTCGTCGCCTGGCATGGCAATCTCGCGCCCTATCGCTATGATCTCACGCGATTCAACACGATCAACACGGTCAGCTTCGACCATCCTGATCCGTCGATCTTCACCGTGCTGACATCCCCAAGCGAAATCCACGGCACCGCCAATTGCGACTTCGTGATCTTTCCGCCGCGCTGGATGGTGGCCGAAGGGACATTCCGCCTGCCCTGGTTCCACCGCAACATCATGAGCGAATATATGTGCCTGATCGAAGGCACTTATGACGCCAAGGAAGGCGGCTTTGCCCCCGGCGGTGCGAGCCTGCACAATCAGATGGCCGGCCATGGCCCCGATCGTGCGAGCTATGGCAAGGCGGTGGCGGCGGACCTCACCCCGGCGAAGATTGAAGGGACGATGGCGTTCATGTTTGAAAGTCGCTGGGTAATCCGCCCGACGCGCTGGGCGACGGAAACGCCGCTCTGCCAGCTCGATTATGACGATTGCTGGGCGGGCTTCGACAAGGCGAAGCTGCCATGAGCGGGATCGATGAAACGCACGATTCCGAGCGGATGAGCTGGGTCGAGAGCGCGAACGGCCATCCGGATTTCCCGATCCAGAATCTGCCGCTCGGTATCTTCTCGCCAACGGGTCATCATAGCCGGCCCGGCGTCGCGATCGGTGACATGATTCTCGAGCTGTGCGGGGTGGGGGCGCTGCTGCCGGACGCGGTGGCGCCTACGCTTTCGGGCAACACGCTCAACGCATTGATGGCACTCCCCTCGGCGGATCGCGTCGCGCTGCGGCGGCGGCTGTCGAAACTGCTGTCCGATCAAACGCATCGCGAGATTGTCGAGCCGATGCTGCACAGCGCGGCGGACTGCGCCATGCACCTGCCGGCGGCGATCGGGGATTATACGGACTTCTATGTCGGCATTCATCACGCGACTAACGTCGGCGCCCTGTTCCGGCCCGACAATCCGCTGCTGCCCAACTATAAATATGTCCCGATCGGCTATCATGGACGCGCTTCCTCGGTGCGGCCCTCGGGTGTGCCCGTCGTGCGCCCCTACGGCCAGCGCAAGGGGCCAGAGGAGGAGGCGCCGAGCTTCTGCCCGTCGCGCCGGCTCGATTACGAACTGGAGCTGGGTATCTGGGTGGGCCCAGGCAACGAGCTCGGTCACCCAATCCCGATCGGCGAGGCGCGCGAGCATATTGCCGGTTTCTGCCTGCTCAACGACTGGTCGGCGCGCGACCTCCAGGCGTGGGAATATCAGCCGCTCGGGCCATTTCTCGCCAAGAATTTCCACACCACGGTTTCACCCTGGGTCGTAACGGCGGAAGCGTTGGCGCCGTTTCGCGTGGCCCAACCGGCTCGACCGGCAAGCGACCCGGCGCCTTTGCCCTATCTGTCGGATGCGACCGACCAGGCCAGCGGAGCTTTCGCGCTCGCGCTGGAGGTGCGAATCGCCACCGCGGCGATGCGGGCGCAGGGGATGACGCCGTTCGTGCTGAGCCGCGGTCCCGCCACCAACATGTATTGGACGATGGCACAGATCGTAGCGCATCACGCGTCCAACGGTTGCAATCTCCAGCCGGGCGACCTGATCGGAACAGGCACGATCTCGGCGGCGGGCGAGGAGGGCTTCGGCAGTCTGCTGGAGATCAGCCGCGGTGGAAAGCAAGCCGTGACGCTGCCGACCGGCGAGACGCGTACCTTCCTGGACGATGGCGACGAGGTGATGTTGAGCGCTGTCGCGCGCTCGCAAAGCCATGTGCCGATCGGTTTCGGGTTGTGCAGCGCGGTGATATTGCCCGCGCCATGAGCGACCTCATCCTCCATGGCTATTGGCGATCGAGCGCGGTGTACCGCGTGAGGATCGCGCTCAACCTCAAGAATCTCGATTACACACAGGTCGGGCACGATCTTCGCCTCGGCGAGCAGAGCGATCCCGCCTATCGCGCGATCGCGCCGGCGGGGTTGGTGCCGGCGCTCGAGCATGAGGGCCATGCGTACGTCCAAAGCCTCGCCATCATCGAATGGCTGGAGGAGCGCTGGCCCAATGCGCCGTTGCTGCCCGGCGAGATCGAGCATCGCGCCACTGTACGGGCTATGGCGGCAACGATCGCCGCTGATATTCATCCGTTGAATAATCTAAGAATTCTTAAATATTTGAAGGGTGAATTTGATAGGTCACAGGAACAGATCGACGCCTGGATCGCGCATTGGATCGGGGAGGGTTTCACGGCCCTTGAGACCATGGTCGCGCGCCACGGCGGGCGCTACGCGTTCGGCGACTGTCCGACCATGGCCGACTGTTTCCTGGTGCCCCAGCTTTATAATGCGGAGCGGTTCGGCGTCGACCTGACACCCTATCCTGGCTTGTTGGCGGCTGCGGCGACCGCGCGAGCGCATCCGGCCTTCGTTGCAGCCCATCCCGACCGCCAGCCGGGCGCCGATCCAGGGTGAAGGCGAAAACGGGAGCATTCCGGCTGCGTGGGTCACGTAAAGGTCGCGGAAGCTGGCCACCTCAGCGCTGTGAATGTCGGCAATTGCGGCTTGGCAATCGCCTGCGCTTGATGGGGTTGTTTGTGCGTGTCACACCGCATTCACCTGGCATCAGACGGCGGAAGGCCTGTATCCTTGGACAAGATAATCCGAAACAGCCTGGCGGGTCTGGCTTTGCTGGCGTTTTTCCTCCCCCCCGCCGCGCGCGGCCAGGTGTGGCGGGCCGATAACGGGGACGGGACGTTCAAGAACCCGATCCTCTATGCCGATTACCCCGATGCGGACATTATCCGGGTGGGCGCGGATTATTATTTCGCGTCAACGACATTCGTGAACGTGCCGGGCATTACGATCCTCCATTCCAAGGATCTGGTGAACTGGGAATTCGCCTCGCATGTCATCACGCGGCTGGACGGTCGGCCGCAATATGACATGCGGAATGGCGTCGCCTATCGGGCCGGCTCTTTTGCCGCGAGCCTGCGCTACCATGATGGCGTCTTTTATGTCGCCAATACGCCGGTGGGGCAGAAGACGCGGATCTATTATACGCGGAACATCCGCGGCCCATGGCGATATCATGAGCTTGATCGTGAGGCGTTTGATCCCGGCCTGTTCATCGATCGAACGGGGACTGGCTACATCGCCACGGCGCTCGGCAGCGGCGATGGCACGATTACGTTGCTGACGCTCAGCAAGGACTTCAGTCGCGTGATTGACGCGCGCCCAATTCACAATCTCACCGGGTCCGAAGGATCGAAGATCATCAGGCGGGGAGACTATTATTATCTGTTCAACGCTATCCCGCGCCGCCTTGGGCTGACCGTTTCGCGCGCCAGAAATCTGTCCGGTCCGTGGGAGACGCGCGATCAGATCGACGACAAGAGCGGCGGGCACCAAGGGGCGCTTGTCGATCTGCCCAACGGCGACTGGTTCGGTTTTGTCATGTATGATGCCGGCTCCCCCGGTCGGATGACCAATCTGAGCCCAATATTCTGGAAGGAAGATTGGCCGGTGTGGGGCACGCCCGACGCACCGGGGCGCGTTCCCGCGGTCGCCCGCAAGCCCATCCAGGGATTTCCCTTCAAGGAGCCCGCCGCTTCCGACGATTTCAATAAGCGGACGCTCGGTCTGCAATGGCAGTGGAATCACAATCCCGACGATGCCGGCTGGTCGTTGGCGGCGAGGCCCGGATATTTGCGGCTGCAAGCCACGGCTGCCTCGGAATTGTGGTTCGCCCGTAATAGCTTGACCCAGAAAGGGCAGGGACCGCGCAGCATTGGTGAAATCAAGGTTGATGCCAGCCACATGCGGCCGGGCGACGTCTGCGGCTTCGGCACGCTCGGCCAATTTAGCGGCAGGCTCTCGATCAACCGTGCGCCCGACGGGCAGCTGTTTCTTAGCATGAGCGTCACCGAGGATATGACTGGCGGGCCGAAAACCGAAACGAGAGTGAAGGCGCAGCCGTTTCCGGGACTCGAAATCCGCCTCCGAACCCAGCTCGATTTCACGGCGGATCGCGGATTGCTCTCCTATAGCGTGGATGGAGCCAGATGGACGCCGCTGGGCGGTCCATTCCCCCTGGCCTTTGCGTGGCGCACAGGGACGTTCCAGGGCGAACAGTTTGCCATATCCTGCTACAATCCCGCGCCGAGCGGCGGCTTTATCGACGTCGATTATTTCAAGCTGCTGCCATCCGGTTAGCGGAGGCGCGGGAATAGCCGGTCAATGTTTCTCGTCCCTGGTCAATGCCGTTACTGCTTCCATGAAGCGGGCGACTGTTACCGGCTTTGAGATATACGCTTCTGCACCGGCCTCCCGGATACGCTCCTCGTCGCCCTTGGCCGCATAAGCCGTTACCGCCATGATCGGCACGTTCCCGAGAGATGGATCGCGCTTGATCGTCTCGATCAGTTCGAGCCCTGTAATGTGAGGCAGCTGGATATCCATGACGATCAAATCGGGATGCATGGCACGGGCACGATCGACCGCGTCGCAACCATCGCGCACAGGCTCGGCTTCATAGCCATGCGCCCGCAAAAGGTCGCAGAACAGCTTGAGGTTGAGCTCATTGTCCTCGACAACGAGAACTTTCTTACTCACCGGGCAACTCCGGATGTCACATTACAAACTCCATGCCCTCAGTCGACGCTGATGCATAGCGGTAAACAAAATGTTACCGATCCGGTCGCGATCGGGTTACGGGCGCTGGCCTGGGCCGTTGAAGATCGGACGCGTGCCGAAAGGATGCTCGCGCTCACCGGTTTGTCAGGTGCTGATCTGCGCGAACGGGCGGACGAACCGTCCGTGCTGGCTGCGGTAATCGGCTTCCTCGAAGCCTATGAGCCGGATTTGATCTGCTGCGCGAAGGCTATCGGCGTACCGCCGGCCACGCTCGTCGCCGCACGGGAAGCACTTGAACAATGACGAAACCTTTACTCATCACCGATTGCGACGAGGTGCTGCTCCATATGGTGCGCCATTTCGGCGAATGGCTCGATGAAGCGCATGGTATCGACTTCCAGCCTCATGGAGGCGCATTCGAGACGGCTCTGACGCATCGAGGATCCGGAGAGCGCGTTCCGGGCGATCAGGTCTGGCCGTTGCTGGACGGTTTTTTCCGGACCGAAATGGATCGGCAGACGCTGGTGCCTGGCGCGGGAGAGGCGCTCGAGCGGATCGGCCATGTCGCGGACATCGTCATTCTTACGAACCTTCAGGACTGGTGCCATGCCGGCCGCGTGGCGCAGCTCGACGCGCTTGGGATTCGCCATCGCGTAGTGTGCAACCAGGGTGGCAAGGGCCGCCCGGTAGCAAGGCTCGCGGCCGAGCATGGATCCAGCGTCACGGTATTCGTCGATGATCTGGAGGGTCATCATGCTTCGGTCGCAAAGCACGCCCCCGGAGTCTTCCGCCTGCACATGATCGCCGAGCCATCGATCGCGCCCACGATTCCGCCCGCTGAGCACGCGCACGCACGCATCGATCATTGGAATGACGCGGTGGAGTGGGTGCTTTCACGGTTTCGCGGGGACTCGATCCCTTGACGCGCCGGGCCTGGGCGGAGAGAGGATGGCCATGAGCATTGATACCCGACTTGCCGAACTCGGCATCATCCTTCCCGAGCCTGCGGCACCAGTGGCAGCCTATGTGCCTACCGTCGAGGTTAACGGCCTGCTCTTCGTAGCGGGGCAGCTGCCATTCCGTGATGGAAAGGTGATGACGGGCCGCTGCGGTGAGGACGAGAATGAGGATTATGGGCGCGAGGCGGCCGAGCGCTGCGGCGTGATGCTGCTCGCGCAGATCAAGGCCGCCCTCGGCTCGCTCGATCGCGTCGAGCAAGTCGTCAAGCTCGGTGTGTTCGTAGCCTCCACCTCGCATTTCACTGCGCAGCCGGGCGTCGCCAATGGCGCGTCGGAGCTGATGCAGAAGGTGTTCGGTGATGCCGGAAAGCATGCTCGCAGCGCTGTCGGCGTTCCGGTATTGCCGTTGGGCGCGGTCGTGGAAGTCGACGCGATCGTCGCTATCCGGAGCTGAAATCGTGGCCGACGTCGTCGCGCGATTGGCCGACGGCTTGTCCGCATTCACGGCTGCCCAATGGGACGCGTGTGCGGGTGACGACAATCCCTTCGTCAGCCATGCCTTCCTGAGTGCGCTCGAAGATTCGGGGAGCGCTGTCGCCCAGACCGGCTGGCAGGCCGTTCCAATTGCGATAGAAGGCGAGGACGGCAGTCCGGTCGCGATCCTGCCGGCTTATGCGAAGAGCCACAGCCAGGGCGAATATGTCTTCGATCATGGGTGGGCTGAGGCGTGGGAGCGGGCAGGGCGGTCTTATTATCCCAAGCTCCAGATTGCAGTACCCTTTTCCCCCGTTCCCGGCCCTCGATTGCTGCTGCGGGACGCGGCGTTGGCACCGGCGCTGATCGCGGCCGCCGAAGCGATCGTGCAGCAGAATGATCTGTCATCTGCTCACGCAACCTTCATAACGCCCGAGCAAGTGGCGTGGTTCGAATCCGCGGGCTGGTTGATCCGCGCGGATCGCCAGTTTCACTGGTTCAATAAGGATTATGCGGATTTCGATGCCTTTCTGGATGCGCTCTCGTCGCGCAAACGCAAGGCGATCCGCAAAGAACGTGCCGCCGCACGCGCGGGTCTCGAATTCCAGCATCTTACCGGCGCCGAAATCGAGGAACGTCACTGGGATGCCTTCTGGCACTTTTACCAGGATACCGGCGCGCGGAAATGGGGGCGGCCTTACCTCAAGCGCAGCTTCTTCAGCTTATTAGGCGAGCGATTGGGCGATCGCGTGCTGCTGATGCTGGCGCTGCGGAATGGAGTTCCGATCGCGGGCGCTCTCAACCTTCTGGGTAGCAACACGCTTTACGGGCGCTACTGGGGATCAATCGAGGAGGTCCCGTTCCTCCATTTCGAGCTTTGTTACTATCAGGCAATCGACGTCGCGATCGCACGTGGGCTGGAACGGGTCGAGGCCGGCGCGCAGGGCGAACACAAGCTGGCGCGCGGCTACCTGCCGACCCCAACATTTTCGGCGCATTACATTCCGGATCCCGGCTTTCGCCGAGCTGTTGCGGCTTACCTGGAGCAGGAACGCCGCATGATCGCGGAGAATATCGCTTCGCTGGAGGAAAATGGACCTTATCGGCAGGGTTAGGCCGCCTTGCGTAACAATCCCCCAAGCGTGGAACGGGCCAGCTTCTGGGCCTCGACCACTTCGCGTGCGGTCATCTCCATCGCAATTTCGTGCCGCCAATCCAGCGCAGGCTGATAACCGAACGCCGCAGCAACATTGAACCAGCGATGCGCTTGTACCAAATCGACCGCGATGCCGCTGCCGCTCGCATAACACATGGCAAGCTCGAACGCAGCGACTTCGTCGCCGCAAGCCGCGCTGCCTGCCAGATCTTCAACCCGCACCATCCGCGCCATGCCCAAAACCCTTCGACAACTTACTCTCTGCCCGGTTAACGACGATTTTCGCTGCGACTTGAGGGGCGTTGCGCCATATCGGACGCAACGACTAAGGAAATCCCGACGGGGGAGCTAAATGGCCGCACATCGCATCGTTTTCGCCAATGAGAAGGGAGGGTCGGGCAAGTCGACCAGCGCGGTTCACACCGCGATCGCGCTTGCCGTCAAAGGGCATAGGGTCACCGCGCTCGATCTCGACACGCGCCAGCGTACCTTCGGCCGCTATCTTGAAAATCGTGCGGCGTTGATGAAGCGCGATCGGCTCGATCTGAAGATGCCAATCTATGGCACGTTCGATCCAGCCGATGGCGTTCCAATCGATGAGCGGCTCGACAGCCTGGCAGCGAATGCCGATTACCTGATCGTCGATACGCCGGGACGCGATGACGAGCATGTCCGCGCGGCGATCGTAAGCGCCGACACGCTGGTCACACCGATCAACGACAGTTTCGTCGATCTGGACCTGATCGGCCAGGTCGATCCCGACGATTACAAGGTCAGACGGCCAAGCTTCTATTCCGAGCTCGTCTGGGATGCGCGCAAGACACGCGCAAAAAGCGACGGCGGCACGGTCGACTGGGTCGTGCTGCGCAATCGCCTGCAGCATCTGGAAGCGCGCAACATGCGACGCGTTGCGGCAGCTCTCAACGAATTGTCCAAGCGTGTCGGCTTCCGCGTCATCCCCGGCCTCTCGGAGCGCGTCATCTATCGGGAGCTGTTTCCGAAGGGCCTCACCCTACTGGATCTCGCCGCTATCGGCGAGGAGGCCGGCCTCGCGCACGTGGCGGCCCGTGGAGAGTTGCGCGAACTTATCGCGGGGTTGCAATTGCCTACCAACCAGCCGGTGGCCGCGCCCCTCGCCGAACCGGCATGATCATCAATCTATCCCTGATCGCCGTGGCCGGCGCTTTTTTTTGGGCGCGGAAGACGCGCGATCCGCGGGCGATGCGCATCGGAGATGTCATGGCCGCCCTGGCCGCGCTCATTGCGCTCAAGATGCTGCGGACGAACCTTCCGCTTGCCGCTCTTGCCATGGGTGCAGCGGGATGGTGGTTCTGGGCCCGCAAGAGCGTGCACGCAGCATCGCCGTCGATGACGCATGAGGAGGCGCGACGATTGCTGGAGGTACCGATCAATGCCACCAGCGACGAAATTCGGGCGGCGCATCGCAGGCTGGTCGCGCGCGTTCATCCCGATGTAGGCGGCTCGGCCGATCTCACTCGTCAGGTGAACGCAGCACGTGACACTCTGATGCGCCATCGGGATTGAACCCGTAACAATCTCATGCGTCTAAAGCAGACGCCTCAATCGCTGGAGACATTCATGAGCCACCGTTTCGATCCGACCTCGTTGCGCGAATATGACATCCGCGGGATCGTCGGAAAGACGCTGGGGACCGAGGACGCCTATGCAATCGGGCGGGGTTTTGCGACCCATGTCCGCCGCGCAGGCGGGACTCGCGTCGCCGTTGGCTGGGACGGACGTGTCTCCTCACCCAGTTTGAAGGAAGCGCTGGTACGCGGCCTTACCGATAGTGGCGTCGACGTTGTTCGGGTCGGGCTCGGTCCGACACCGATGCTCTACTTCGCGGAAGCGACGCTCGAAGTCGATGGAGCCGTCCAGATCACCGGCAGCCATAATCCGGCCGAATATAACGGCTTCAAGATGGTATTGCAGCATGGCCCATTCTTCGGGGAGCAGATCCAGGCGATCGGCAGGATGGCGGCCGAGGAAGACTGGGACGAAGGAACCGGCCAAGTATCGGACTATGATATCGAGGATCTCTACGTCGATCGACTGCTCGCGGGTTATAGCGGCGGAGCGTTCCGGATCGGTTGGGATAATGGCAATGGCGCGGGCGGCCGCATACTCGAAAAGCTGGTCGCCAGACTGCCGGGCGAACATCATCTGCTTTACACCGAGATTGACGGTAGCTTCCCCAACCATCATCCGGACCCGACCGAAGAAAAGAATCTTGCCGATCTGAAGAAGCTGGTCGCCGAAAAACAGCTGGATTTCGGTATCGCCTTCGATGGTGACGCGGACAGGATCGGAGCCATAGACGGGCAGGGGCGGGTCGTCTGGGGTGACCAGATACTCTCGATCCTGGCCGAGCCGGTCCTTCGCGCCGAACCCGGCGCGACGATCATCGCCGACGTCAAGGCAAGCCAGGCACTTTATGACCGGATAGCAGATCTTGGTGGCAAGCCATTGATGTGGAAGACAGGACATTCCCTAATCAAGGTCAAGATGAAGGAAACCGATAGTCCGCTCGCGGGGGAAATGTCGGGTCACATCTTCTTCCGCCACGAATGGTACGGTTTCGACGACGCAATCTATGCGGCGATCCGGCTGATCGGCGCGGTACGCGTGCTCGGCGGTTCGCTCACCGAGCTCCGGAGTGCCATGCCCCAACTGGTCAATACGCCCGAGATGCGATTCCAGGTGGATGAGAGCCGCAAATTCGCCGTGATAGACGAAATACTCGAGCGGCTGGAGACAGCGGGCGCCGAAGTCAATCGGACGGACGGGGCTCGCGTCAACACCGCCGATGGCTGGTGGCTGTTGCGAGCCTCCAATACGCAGGATGTCTTGGTCGCGCGCGCCGAAGCGGTCGATCAGGATGGGCTCGACCGGTTGCTTGGCCAGATCGATGATCAATTGGCGCTGTCGGGACTCAAGCGCGGACCCCAAGCGGGACATTGAACCGGAACGGTCAAGAATACATGGTTAATAGCGGTCCGTAGTCGACGGCTATCCGGTGGGTTGCTCCATTTATTTGGTTACCGCGCAATTAACCATGCAGTTCAGATCAATATCGGTGGAGATGTTCACTGGAAATACAGTTACTTTACCTGTAATAATACCGCTGCCGCGCGAGTTCGGTTGCGGCACCGGGGGGTAGAGTAAGCGTCCATGTCACATGATAAAATAGAAGAATGCCTGTCATTGCTGCGCCGCGCAGACGATATGCTGATGGAGGAGAATGAGATCGCGTTGGCTGCGCATCTTTCGCTGGTGATCGAGCGGTTGGCTATGCGGTTGCCGGGCTATAGCCCGGCCGAGATCTATTAGGCGGCGTCAAACACACGGGCGAAGATCACGTCGACCTGCTTGAGATGGTAGCCGAGGTCGAACAATGCCTCGATTTCGGCCGCCGGTAGCGCGGCGGTTACGTCGGGATCGGCCTTGAGCAGATCGAGCAAGGATAATTGCCCGTCCGATTGCCAGACGCGCGTCGCATTGCGCTGGACCAGCGCATAGGAATCCTCGCGGCTCATTCCCGCCTGGGTTAGTGCGAGCAGGACGCGCTGCGAGTGGACAAGCCCGCCCATCTTGTCGAGATTCCTGAGCATCCGCTCTGGATAGACAAGAAGCTTGTCGATTACGCCGGTCAGCCGGCCGAGCGCGAAGTCGAGCGTGATCGTGGCGTCGGGGCCAATATATCGCTCGACCGAGCTGTGGCTGATATCGCGTTCGTGCCAGAGTGCGACGTTTTCGAGCGCAGGCGTGACATAACCACGGACCATTCGCGCAAGGCCCGTGAGATTTTCGGTCAAAACCGGATTACGCTTGTGCGGCATCGCCGACGAACCCTTCTGGCCCGGCGAGAAATATTCTTCTGCCTCGAGCACCTCGGTGCGCTGCAGGTGGCGGATCTCGACCGCAAGCCGCTCGATCGAGGAAGCGATCACGCCCAGGGTCGCGAAGAACATTGCGTGGCGGTCGCGTGGAATGACCTGGGTGGAAACTGGCTCGACCGAGAGCCCCAGCTTCCGCGCGACATGCGCTTCGACGCGCGGGTCGATATTGGCGAAGGTTCCGACAGCGCCCGAAATCGCGCAGGTCGCTATGTCCGCGCGCGCGGCCTGAAGCCGCGCCTTGTTGCGGCTGAATTCAGCATAGGCCTCGGCCAGCTTGAGGCCGAAGGTGACCGGCTCGGCATGGATGCCATGGCTGCGGCCGATCGTTGGTGTAAGCTTGTGCTCGAAAGCGCGACGCCGGAGAACCTCGAGCAGCGCATCGATATCAGCCAGCAGGACGTCGCTGGCGAGCGCCAGCTGCACGGCGAGGCAGGTGTCCAGCACGTCGGAAGAGGTCATGCCCTGGTGCATGAAGCGCGCCTGGTCCCCGACCTGTTCGGCGATCCATGTCAGGAAAGCGATCACATCATGCTTGGTAACGGCCTCGATCGCGTCGATCGCCGCAACGTCAATGGTTGGATTGGTCGCCCACCAGTCCCACAAGGCCTTGGCGGCGCTCTTGGGCACCACGCCGAGTTCACCGAGCGCCTCGGTGGCATGCGCTTCGATTTCAAACCAGATGCGGAAGCGGGTCTGCGGCTCCCAGATGGCGACCATCTCGGGGCGCGAATAGCGGGGAACCATGTCGGAAACCTTTGCATATTGGGCGTCGCGGCCGCGTAGCAGGGGGCACGCTGACCTTCAACGTAGGCAAACGACCATGGTTCAGGTGGCTTGGCCAAGCCGCTTGGCGACCCCGATGTCAGTGGCAATGCGCACGAAGGCGCCGAACTCATATCTTCCTGGGTCTTCCCGGGCGAAATCGCCCGCCGATACCGGAACCGTCAAGGCGTGCCGCAGTGTAGCCTTGTCGCAACCCGTCCTTTATATGCGCCGGCACAATGACCGCCGGGGCGAAAGGGCTGACATGCGCCAGCTGGTGATACCAACTCTCCTCTGGTTTTCCGCGATCGGCTGCGGTCTGCTCGGAGGTCTCTATTTCGCATTCTCTGCGTTTATCATGACGTCGCTCGGCAGGATCGGCCCGGAAGCAGGCATAACCGCGATGAACGCCATCAACCTGGTCATCGTGCGTTCGCTGTTCATGCCCGTCTTTCTCGGCACGACATTGTCTGCGGGCGTGCTCGCAGGCATTGGCGTCTTGCGCTGGGGCGGGCCTGGCTCGCCGGCCATGGCGGCTGGTGGTGTCCTTTACGTGATCGGCATGTTCGTCGTGACGATGGTCTTCAACGTACCCCTCAACGATCAACTCGCCGCTGTTCATTCTTCGAGCGCCGAGGCAGCGATCCTATGGTCGCGATATTTGAAGAACTGGACCTTGTGGAATCACCTGCGGACGATCGCCTCGATCGGCGCATCCGCGTTTTTCATTGCTGCCCTTGCGACGAGATAAGGCTGAACCTGCCGCCATGATCAGATCAACCCGAGCGCGCGCAGGCTGGCGTGCCGATTAGCGCCGACGATCACGTGGTCGTGCACCTGGATGCCGAGCGGCTTTAGCGCACCCATGATTTCCTTGGTCAGCGCGATGTCCTGCCGCGACGGAGACGGGTCTCCGCTCGGATGGTTGTGGACGAGAATGATCGCCGCCGATCCCAGCTCCAACGCGCGGCGTGCAACCTCGCGGACATAGATGGCGGCCTGATCGATCGATCCCTCCGAAACGAGCTCGTCGCGGATCAGCATGTTGCGGCTGTTGAGGTGGAGCACGCGCGCACCTTCCGTCATGCGATAGCCCATATCGACGATCAAATAGTCGATCAGCGCCTGCCAGCTGCCAAGGATCGGCCGCGCGGCGACCTCTGCCCCGAGGAGGCGGGTGGCCGAGGCATGTGCGATTTTGATCGCGCCGATGGTGCTTTCGGTGAGGCCCGCGCGCGCGAGCGATTCGGCGTCCGCCGTGAATACGCCGCCCAGGCCGCCGAACTCCGCGATCAGCGTCCTTGCCAGTGGTTTGGTGTCACGGCGCGGGATGGCGAGCGCGAGCAGATATTCGATCAGCTCATGATCGAGCAGCGCATCGGAACCGCCTTCGATCAGGCGTTTCCGAAGGCGGGCACGGTGCCCGCTGGCGTCAGAAGCGGGATCGGCATCGCTCATGACGCGAATGCTAGCGCGAACATTGGATAAATCACCCAAAAGTTGACTCGAACGCCCCCCCTGCTAAAGGGACCGCGCCTGACGGGATCGCCCGCTGGCGCGGCCGTCGGCCGGCCCTACAACGTGGGTCAGCAGGAGGGACGTGTGGCGGCAAACGAGCCCGGGCAGGATCCGATCGGCGACGAAACTCCCTTGCGGGACGCCCGGCTTTCGCGGCTGGACGCGCGGCTCAAGGCTGCGGCAGGTGCCGAAAAGGCAAGGACTGAAACCGCACCGCGTCGGCCCGACAAGGGCTATAAGCAGGGCAGTCGGGTTCTGACCGAGCTTGTGGCGGGTCCGGCTGGCGGCGCGTTGATCGGTTGGGTCATGGACCGGCTGTTCGGCACGTCGCCCTGGCTCCTATTGGTGCTGCTATTCCTCGGATTCGCGGTCGCCATGCGGAATATTTATCGGATTTCGCTGCAGCGTCCGGAGTGATCCGGACGTTTCGCGCATAACAGGGGTTGAAAAGAGTGGCGGCAGAAGGGTCCCGTATCGATCCAATGCACCAGTTCCTTGTCGAGCCGATGCTCGGCCGGAACCTGGTGCTCGGCGGCTATGATGTCAGCTTCACCAATTCGGCGCTGTTCATGGTGATTACCGCGGTCGCGCTATGGATTTTTATGCTCGGCGGCATGCAGCGCAAGCTCGTTCCAGGCCGGTGGCAGGCAGCTGTCGAAGGTGTGACCGGTTTCGTCTCCAACATGATGGACGCGAATATCGGCCCGAAGGGAAGACGGTTCACGCCCTACGTCTTTTCGCTCTTCATGTTCATCCTGTTCGCGAACCTGATCGGGTTGTTCCCGATCGGCATCGTGCCTGGCTTGCACCCATTCACAGTCACGAGCCACATCACGGTAACCGCGGTGCTCGCCTTCGTGAGTTTTGGCATCGTGCTGCTCGTCGGCTTCGCCAAGCACGGGCTGCATTTCTTCTCGCTCTTTGTTCCGCATGGAACACCTTGGTATATCGCGTTGTTCGTCACGCCGATCGAGGTGATGAGCTTTCTCGTGCGCCCGTTCAGTCTTGGTCTGCGACTTTTCGTCGCGATGACCGCTGGGCATATCCTGCTCGATGTGTTCGCGAGCTTCGTCGTTCAGGGGCTCAATTCCGCTTCGGGGATGGGCGTCACCGTGAGCTTGCTCTCGTTCGTCATGATCATCGGCGTATCGGCGCTGGAACTGCTCGTTTCCGCCATCCAGGCCTATGTTTTCGCGCTTCTGACGTCGCTCTATCTGAACGACGCCATCAATCTCCACTAAGTCCAACGAATACCAAGAAGGGAAGACTATCATGGATCTCGCATCTGCCAAGGTGATCGGCGCCGGCCTCGCAGCCATCGGTGTCGGCATGGCCGCGCTCGGCGTGGGTAATGTGTTCGGCTCGTTCCTCGAAGGCGCGCTGCGCAACCCGGGTGCCGCCGACGGCCAGCAGGGCCGCCTGTTCATCGGCTTCGCGGCCGCCGAACTTCTCGGTCTGATCGCGTTCGTGATTGCGATCCTGATCCTGTTCGTCGTCTGATACCGTCAGCGGGGAGGGCGTCGGCTCTCCCCTGTTTGAATTCACGGCCAAGGGAAACCGATGCCTCAAATTGATCAGATAGCGTCGATTTATGCCTCGCAGCTATTCTGGCTGGTCGTGGTGTTCGGGCTGATCCTGATCGGCAGCTACCTGATGCTGCCGCAAATCCAGGGCACGGTCGAACGACGCGATGCAAAGATCAGCGGCGATCTCGCCGCTGCAGAAAGCGCGCGTGCGCAGGCCGACGCGGCTGACGACGCCTATCAGACCAAGCTCGCCGCGAGCAGGAGCGAGGCCCAGGCCGCAGCCGCCAAGGCGAAGGCCGAAGCCGCACTGGCTGCGGAGAAAAGCGTCAAGGCTGCGGATGTCGAGCTCGCTGCCAAGGCGACCGAGGCGGAAACCAAGCTCAGGCATCAACAAATGGCGGCATTGGCCGAGATCGAGGATGTCGCCGCCGAGGCCGTGCAGGAGATAGTTGCCAAGATCGCCGGCGTGACAATCGACAAGAACACGGCCGCCAGGGCGGTCCAGACCACGCTGACTGCGTAAGGACAATTGAGATGAGCGGTCCCACCAACGCCACGACTGTCGCGGCCCATTCCGGCGCGGGTGAGCATGGCGAAATGGCCTTCCTGGGTGTTGGTCCGGGCGGCTTCGTTGCCCTGTCGATGATCGTGGTCATCCTGATCATGGTGTGGAAGGGCGTGCCCAAGGCGATCGGGGGGGCGCTCGACAAGAAAATTACGGCCATTCGCGAGCAGCTGGAGGAGGCCGCCAAGCTGCGCGCCGAGGCAGAAGCGCTGCGCGCCGAATATCAGGCCAAGGCCGCATCGGCGCAGAGTGAAGCCGATCAGATCCTTGCCCACGCCCGTGCCGAAGCCAAAGTCATCCTTTCAGACGCCAGGGCGCATACCGACCTTCTCATTCAGCGGCGCACCCGCATGGCGGAAGACAAGATCGCCGCGGCTGAGCGAACGGCCGTGGCGGAGGTTCGTGCAAAGGCAGCGGATGCGGCCGCTCGGGCCGCTGCTTTCATCATAGCCGAGCGGCACGATGCCGACAGCGACAAGGCCCTCGTCGACAAGGCTATCGCCGGACTGGGTCAACGTCCGAATTGATCAGGCTATAGCCGCTGGGCAGCGGTCCCAAGGGCGGCTATGGTCAGCGAAGAATGCCCGGCCTGGCGGAAGGCAATGACCGACCACCGATAGCCTCGCCCGGAGACGCATATCAGGCCCGACGCACAGACGTCAGTGCCCCGATCGACGCATTCCACCGCCACCGCCGAAGGAACTCACGTCAAAAAGCTGATGATCGCGTTCGGGTGGATCGGTAACTGCGCGAAGCCTGCCGCCGTGAACAGCAGCGACAGCCCCCCGGCAATCCAGCCGACGTAGAGCAGCCACCACAATTCGACCAAGGCCGAAATGGCGGTCGTTGCCAGCGCGATCGAGGCCAACCCGTCCGACAGGTCAAACTGGTCGTCGCGGAAGCTGTTATGATCGTAATCGGCCTTGGCGGACTGCGCGGCTGCCTTAAGGTCGGCGGATTCCTTCCTATATTTGGCGATCGCCTGCGTCGCGCGAGCGGCGGCCGGGCCACCCTGCGCCTCGGCAATCTCCTCCATATGCAGCTTGAGGCGAGTAGCCTGATATTCGTTCCAGGTATCGACCTGCGTCGCCTGCGCCGCTTGCATGTTCTGGACGATATTGCCGTCCTTGATGTTGGTCAGCGCCATCGACACGCTCAGGATCACGACGGTGGTGGCCACCGCGCGATTAAGCCTTTTGTCGTGGATCTCGCCGTCTTCGATCGCTGGAATGTCAGGAGCCTCGCTCACATATTTCTCCACCGCTGGCGCCCTGTCGATCCTGCTCCTAAATCAGACATGTGACCGACACCAGCAAAGGTCCCGGCGACCGCTTCAACGAAGAGAAGGCAACCTACGCCGTTCGCGGCGAGTCAGGGGGTGCCGGTGCGCCCGACATAGAGGCGGGCATCGCCGCCATTCGCAACGTGCTCAAGACGCTGCCGGCGCGCCCGGGCGTCTACCGCATGCTCGATGTACGCGGCGACGTGCTCTACGTAGGCAAGGCCCGGGCACTGAGGAATCGCGTCTCGAACTACACGCAAGTCGCGCGCATGCCGAAGCGCCTGACCCGCATGGTCGCCCAGACGCGCGCGATGACGGTTATCACCACCAACACTGAAGCCGAGGCGCTGCTGCTGGAGGCGCAGCTGATCAAACGCTTCCGGCCAGCCTACAACGTTTTGCTTCGCGACGATAAAAGCTTTCCTTTCATATTGTTGCGGGAGGATCATGATTTTCCGCGGGCACAATTGCATCGCGGCGCGCGCCGGGCAAAAGGCCAATATTTCGGGCCGTTTGCGGGAGCCGGTGCGGTGCGCAAGACGCTCACCGCCCTGCAGAAGCTGTTTTTGCTGCGATCGTGCACCGACAGCTTCTTCGCCAATCGGACCCGGCCCTGCCTGCTCTATCAGATCAAGCGCTGCTCGGCGCCATGCGTCGATCGGATCAGCAAGGCGGATTATGCGGAGCTGGCGGACGACGCCAAAGCCTTCCTGGCCGGAAAATCGACCGTGGTGCAAAAGCGGCTGAGCGCGCAGATGCAGACGGCGGCCGAGAATATGGACTTCGAACTGGCGGCTGTCCTGCGCGATCGCCTCAAGGCGCTGACCTTCATCCAGGGCACCCAGGCGATCAACGCCGATGGGGTCGACGATGCCGACGTCTTCGCGCTCGCATGCCGTTCCGGCCAGATCGGTATCCAGGCCTTCTTCATCCGCGGGGGCCAGAATTGGGGCCATCGCGCTTTCTTTCCGACGCACACCGCCGAGGTGCCGGAAGACGAGGTGCTGGCGAGCTTCATGATGCAATTCTATGAGGAAGTGCCGCCGCCGCGACTGATCCTGACCGATCGCGTGCTGCCCGAATGCGAGCTGATCGCCGAGGCGTTGGCCGCGAAAGCCGGGCGCAAGGTCCTGCTCAAGGTTCCTCAGCGCGGCGAGCAGCGTCGCCTTCTGGCTCAGGCAACGCGCAATGCCGAGGAGGCGCTCGACCGGCGCCTTGCCGAGGGCGCGACACAGTCAAGACTGCTGCGCGAGGTCGCCGACCTGTTCGAGCTGGAGGCGGTGCCCAATCGCATCGAAATTTACGACAATAGCCACATCATGGGGACGAACATGGTCGGCGCGATGGTGGTCGCGGGCCCGGAGGGCTTTCGGAAGGGCCAGTACCGGAAATTCAATATCAAGCGCGCCGAAACCGCCCCGGGCGACGATTTTGCCATGATGCGCGAAGTACTCGAACGACGCTTCGCGCGGCTCGAGCGCGAAGATCCGGATCGTAAATCGGGTGAATGGCCCGATCTGCTCCTGATCGATGGGGGCAAGGGGCAGGTATCGGCGGTTTTCCGGACGATGGAGGAATTGGGCGTCCACGATGTGCCGGTCGTCGGCATCTCGAAGGGCCCGGATCGCAACGCCGGACGCGAACATTTCCATCTGCCCGACGGACGCGAATCGATGCTGCCGATGAATTCACCCGTGCTTTTCTACCTGCAACGGCTGCGTGACGAGGCGCACCGCTTCGCGATTGGCGCCCACCGCACGAAGCGGGCAGCCGCCTTCACCAGCAGCCCGCTCGACGACGTGCCGGGTATCGGACCCGCGCGGAAAAAGGCGCTGCTGATGCATTTCGGGACGGCAAAGGCGGTGCGCGGGGCCGCGCTTGAGGATCTGCAGAAGGCACCCGGTGTATCGGCGACGATGGCGCGCGCGATCTACGACCATTTCCACGCCGAAGGTTGAGGGGGACTGCGCCCCGCTTGACTCTGCAAAAGTTTCAACCTTTATTGATTGAATGATCAATCAAGTTCCTTCGGCGTCGGTCCGCATCGTCGAAGCGGCGCTGCGGCTGTTTGCGGAGAAAGGCTATGGCTCGACCAGCGTGGCCGACATATTGCGGGAGGCTGAGGCCAATAGCGGTAGCCTCTATCATGTCTTCCCGACCAAACAGCATGTGCTGTTAGCCGTACTTGACCTTTACCGCGCCAAGATCGGACCAATGCTGCTCGATCCGGCATGGGCAGGGGTGGAGGATCCGATCGGGCGCATCTTTGCTTTGTTGAACGCGTATCGTCATGCGATGGAGGTTACGGATTGCCTCTATGGCTGCCCGATCGGAAGCCTCGCGCTCGAACTGCATGAACCCGATCCGGAAGTCCGGGCCGGGCTTGCCGGAAATTTTGAAGCCTGGACCAACGCCGTGCGGGCATGCCTCGACGCGGCTGCGGATCGTCTCCCGGCGGATCTCGATCGAGCTGCGATGGCATTCTTCGTGCTGGCGGTGATGGAAGGTGCGGTGATGCAGGCGCGCACCCACCGCGATCTGACAGCATTCGACGCAAGTATCGACATGCTGCGCGATTATTTCAAGCGGCTGCAGGCAGCTGCGAAGGGAGGATGAGATGAGGATTGGTCAGCTCGGATGGATAGTCTGCGCGGTGTCGCTGGGCTTCGCGTCGCCGGCGTCGGCAGCATCGCCGCAGACTCGTGAAGGCAGGGCTGTTGATGGCACGCGCTATTATGAGGATTCGCTCGTCATCGCCGCTCCGGCAAGCCGCCTTTGGCGGGCGTTCGCTGATTCGACCGAATTGCGCAGATGGGCGGCACCAGTTTCGGCGGTGGATTTTCGCCTCGGCGGTGTCCTGGAATCGGCTTACGATCCCAAGGGTCATATCGGCGACGAAGATAATATACGTCAGTCGATCGTCGCTTATGTGCCGGACCGGCTAATCGTCTTTCGAAATCTTCACGCTCCACGTGGCCTGCCTGGCCGTGACGCGTATCCGCAAACGGTTAAGATAGTGGAATTCGCCTCGCAGACCGACGGCACCACGCTCGTTACCATTTCAGGAGTCGGCTTTGGTCCGGGGAAGGATTTCGACCAGCTTTACGCTTTCTTCATCGGCGGGGACCGGGCGGTGCTGCAAGCGCTCGATGCCGCTTATGGCAGCCACAAATAGGGAAATATGGCTTTCGACCGATTAACCCTCGGCCTTACTAGGGCCTGTGGGGAATTGGGATTCCCATTTGTGTAGGGATGTGATTCACGCTTTGGATGAACCGCTTTGTACTGACCGACGCTCAATGGGCGAAGATGGAGCCACATTGTTTGGGCAAGCCGACGGACCCTGGACGGAG
>DATMIP010000210.1:0-3582 GCA_035554515.1 Sphingomonas sp.
GTCGGCATAAGCCGAAAGCCGGAAGAACCAGCTTTCCTCAACCGTCCATTCCACCGGGGTTCCATGGGGGGAGAGCTTCGTATCCCCTTCCCCCTCGACCAATTCCTTGTCGTCATAGAAAGCTTCGTCGCGGACCGAATACCAGCCTTCATAGCGCCCGATATAGACGTCGCCATTGGCCGCCATCGCGCGCCAGATCGCCTGGCTGGCTGTGTAATGATCGGTTTCGGTGGTACGGATGAAGCGATCGAACGAAATATTTAAAGCTTCATCCAT
This sequence comes from Sphingomonas sp., assembly GCA_035554515.1. GTDB lineage: Bacteria > Pseudomonadota > Alphaproteobacteria > Sphingomonadales > Sphingomonadaceae > Sphingomonas_I. The sequence goes on from DATMIP010000210.1 coordinate 277, forward strand.
CTCACGAAAATAAGACGACATTTCATCGGCAAGTTGCTTCGGCTCGATCCCGCGCGCCTTGGCCGCCTGCGACATTTTGAGGCCATGTTCGTCGGTGCCGGTCAGGAAATAGACGTCGCGGCCCTGCAGCCGCCGGTAGCGTGCGATCGCATCGGTGGTGATCGCTTCATAAGCGTGGCCGATATGTGGCCGCCCGTTTGGATAGCTGATCGCGGTGGTGATGTAGAAAGGCTCGGCCATAAAGTCAGCCTTTAGCGTTGCTCTCCGCGTGAGCAAGCTTGGCTACGAGCCCCGCAATCTCGACCACGGTCAGATTGGGATCGAGCGACTGGCGCACCGCCCGATCGGCAATGTCGCGCGCCTGGCGCCATAGGGCCACCGCCTCGCCAAGATTGGCCGGTCCGCGCCGCGCCGCCAGCGCGATGCGCGACGGCGCGCGTTCCAGAAAAGCCTCATAGCGCGGCTGGGCGCCCTTTGGGGCCAATGTTCGTCCCAGAGCGGTGCGCAGCGCGTTGCTGGCGTCCCCGCGAACCGCCAATGTCTCGATCGCCTCGTCCAGCGACGCGATGTCGAGCCCCGCGAAGCGCAGCGCACCGCCCGGCGCGCCGTCGGCGATGCGCACGAGGCTGTCGAGCTCGAACCCGTCAATCTCGGGAAGCGCCTGCCGCAGCGCGACGCGCACCTGTTCGGGTTCGAGCGGCGCGAAGCGCAGCACCCGGCAGCGCGAACGGATCGTCGGCAGCAACCTCCCCGGCGCGTGGCTCACCAGCAAAAAGATCGTGCCGGCGGGCGGCTCCTCCAGATTCTTGAGCAGCGCGTTGGCGCCGCCGCGCTCCATATCGTCGATGGCGTCGATCACCACCACGCGGCGCGGCGACAGGCTGGGCGTGGTCGCAAACAAGGGCTGGAGACTGCGGACCTGATCGACCGTGATCGAGCGCGCAAGCTCCTCCGAATTCGGCCGGGGAAGCCGCTCCAGCAACCGGAAATCGGGATGCGAACCAGCGTTCAGCAAAGCCGACACAGGATGATTGTCTGGAATGTCCAGCCGGTTCTGGGGTGCCGGTGGCCCAGCGGCATTGGCCAGAAGCCAGCGCGCTGCGTCTCGCGCGAAAACGCCCTTGCCGACGCCTTGCGGCCCCGTCAGTAGCCAAGCGTGGTGCAGCCGCTGCGTCAGTGCGGCGTCGAGAAAGGCCGCAATCGGCGCCTCGTGCCCTACGATCACAGCAGGTCGCCCATCGCGGCGATCAACGCTTTCGTTACATCGCCCGCGTTGCCTTCGGCGGCGACGATGCGCCAACGATCGGCGTCAGCTTCCGCCAGGGCGCGGAAGGCGCCGGTGACGCGGCGGTGATAAGCTGGGTCACGTGCGCCGAACCGATCGCGCAGCCCCGAATCGCGTGCGGTCTCGCGTGCAGTGGCCAGATCCTCGGCTAAAGTCAGAAGCAGCGTACGGTCAGGCAGCAGCCCATCGCTTCCGATCGCGTGCAACGCCCTGATCGCGTCGTTGCCGAGTCCGTCCGCCCCACCCTGATAGGCGATCGAGCTGTCGAGGAAGCGATCGCACAGCACCCATTTGCCCGCATCGAGCGCCGGCCGGATGGTCTTATCGACATGATCGGCACGCGCGGCGGCGAACAGCAGAGCTTCGGCACGGGGCCCCCAACGATCGGCCCCGCCTTCCAGCAGCAGCTTGCGAATGGCCTCCGCGCCCGCGCTGCCGCCGGGTTCGCGCGTCTCGACCACGTCATATCCCCGCTCGCGCAGCACTGCGGCCAAAGCGCGCACCTGGGTCGATTTGCCGACCCCCTCGCCGCCCTCAAGGCTGATGAAACGGCCGCGCTTCGGCGTCATGCCATCCCGAGCAGCCGGCGCAGGCCCGCCCACACGCGATCCAGAAAGCCTGCCTCGCCGACATCGCTGGCGGCAACCAGCGGCATGATCTGCGGCGATCCGTCGGGCGTTCGCACGATGAGGTCGGCGATGTGCGTGCCGGCCTTGAACGGCGCGCGGATCGGTCCGTCATAGCTGACCGACAGCTTCATGTCCGATCCCATACCTGCCGGAAGCGTCACCGCCAGGTTGCGCGGCGCGACCAGCGCGATCTCGCGCGCATTGCCCATCTGCACCGGCGCGGTCGCCACTTTTATGCCCTTTGCGAACAGTGGTTTGGACTGCCAGGCATGCAATCCCCAGTTCATGAACTTGACCGATTCATCGATCCGCTGGTTGAACGATGTCAGCCCCGACAATACGATCACCAGCCGCCGACCATTCTGTTCGGCCGATCCGGTGAAGGCATAGCCCGATTCCTCGGTATGCCCGGTCTTGAGCCCGTCCGCGCCGGCGATGCGCCCCAGCAGCGGATCGCGATTGGCCTGGGTGATGTCGGCGCCCGATCCGAGCGTCTTGCCCCAAGTGAAGTTCGGGCGGCTGTAGAATTTTTTATAGAGATCGGGGAAATTCTGGATGGTCGCGGTCGCCAGCGTGGTCAGATCGCGCGCCGTAACATAGCTCACGCCGCCGTCGGGCCAGCCGTTCGATGTCCCGAAATGGCTGTTCTTCAAGCCCAGTTCCTGCGCGCGGCGGTTCATCAGCGCCGTGAAGGCCGGTTCGGTGCCCGATATGTGCTCGGCCAGCACGACGCAGGCATCGTTCCCCGACAGCGTGATGATCCCCAGAAGCAGGTTCGCGACCGAGACCTGCTCGCCCGCCGACAGGAACATTGTCGATCCGGCGGCGGGCCCGTGCCATTTCCGCCACGTCTCCGGATTGACCGTCACCATGTCGCTCAGCTTGAGCTCGCCCTTCTTGATCAGGTCGAAGGCGACATAGACGGTCATCATCTTGGCGAGCGATGCCGGCGGGATCCGCTGATCGGCATTCTTCGTATAGAGGATCGCGCCCGACGACAGGTCTTTCATGAAGGCGACCGTCGCCGGCGTATCGAACGGCGGCGCCGCCGCTTCTCCGGGAAGCGCGGTCATGGCGGAAGCGGCGAGAGCGGCGAAGCGGAAGCGCGTCATGTTCATCCCGTTATGGTTTCGACCGTGATAGCGCCCGCGATCGCGTCGCGCCAAGCGCCATCTACCGCGCGATCGCATCCGCCAGCAGGCCGACCGACATTGCGTAGAAGTTCGAGCAATTATAATCGAGAATGGCGCCATAATTGGCCGTGAGCAGGTAAGCGGTCATTCCCGGCCCATCGGGCTCGAGCAGCCGCGCCAGCTCGCCATCGTTCGGCACCGGGAAGCCCGCAACGATCACCCCCTTCGCCTTCCATTCGCCGACCGTCAGCCAGCGGCT
>DATMIP010000211.1:0-2803 GCA_035554515.1 Sphingomonas sp.
CGTGACCGCCTTCGAGATCGATCTGTTCGGACGTGTCCGCTCACTCACCGGCGCGGCGCTCAACCGCTATTTCGAGACTGAAGCGGCCGCGCGTGCAACCCGGGTCACGCTGGTAGGCGACGTGGCCCAGGCCTGGCTGAACCATGCAGCCGATCGCAGCCTGCTCGCGATAGCGCAGCAGACCGCAGCCTCCGCGCAAGAGAGCGTCCGCCTCATCCAGGCCCGCCTTCAGGGCGGGGTCGCGCCGCGCACCGACCTGCTTCAGGCCCAGCAGATATTGGAAACCGCGCGCGCCGATGTCGCGCAGCAGACGACGTTGCTGGCGCAGGACGTCAACCTGCTCCAATTGCTGGTGGGCGTGCCCATAAGAGAGGAAATGCTGCCGACGTCGATCGATGCGGTGCAGGATATGGTCGCGGCGCTGCCGGCGGGGCTCGATTCGACCATCCTTCTTCGCCGGCCCGACGTGGTTCAGGCGGAATATGAATTGCGCGCGGCGAACGCGGAAATTGGCGTCGCAAGGGCCGAACTGTTTCCGCGTCTGTCGCTCACCGGCGCGCTCGGCTTTGCCAGCACCGCGCTGAGCTCGCTCTTCAGCGGCGGCGCATTCAATTATTCGATTTCGCCGACCGTGAGCTATTCGATCTTCCGCGCCGGGGCCGCGCGCGCCGGCGTGGCCTATTCGCAAGCCCAGCGCGACGCCGCGCTCGCAGCCTATGAGAGGGCGATACAGACGGCTTTTCGTGAAGCCGCCGACGCGCTTGCGCGCGAGGGCACGATCGACGAGCAAGTCCGCGCGAACCGGACGTTCGCACAAGCGGCGTCCCAGGCGAACCAGCTCGTCGCTGCCCAATATCGCGGCGGTATCCAGCCTTATCTGTCGAGCCTCGACGCGCAGCGCCAGCTATATGCGGCGCAGCGGACATTGGTGCAGACCCAGCTTGCGTCCGCCGTTAATCGCGTGACGCTATACCGTGTGCTCGGCGGCGACGCATCGGTAGAGGCGACCGCCAACGGCCCCGTTCCCGCCAGACCATGATGCACGTTCGGGTTGGTTCGACCCGCGGGCGATCAGGGTTTAAAAAATCAGCTTTCGGATGCTGATCGATATTGTCCGCCCGAGCGGGTCGAGATAGGCCGGCTGATAGCGCAGCGGCGTATCGCCATTCGCGTCGCGGACGCGCTGGCGGCTGTTGAAGACATTGTTGAACCGCAGGCTCACCCGCATGCCCCGCGCCCACTGTTTTCCGATCAGGCTCGGCATAGCCCCCAGATCGGCGAACAGGCGGAAATTTGCCGTCGCGAGGGGAGAGAAATGAAGATCGCCGATCGTGCCGGTGCCCCCACGCACGTCGGTTGCGCTCTTCCAATTGCCCTCCAGGCGCGCGCCAAGGCCATTATTGGCGTAACCGAGCTGGAGTTGGACCTGGTGTTCGGATTGGCCCGTCCCTCCGATCGATCCGCCATTCAGCAGATCAAGCAGAGGAACGCCCTGCCGGATCAGCACATCGTCGCGGAAGGTCCAGGTATCATAGATCGCGATCTGCAATCGGCCTGACGCCTGCCCCCCACGGCCGCCGCCACCTCCACCCCGGAAGCCGCCGCCCCCGCCGCCAAACCCGCCCCCGCCGAAGCCGCCGGGCGGCCGGCCGCCCACAGCTTCGCCCGAGGGCGGGCTCCCGCTCGCGGGTGGTGCCGCGCCGCCGACGGGCGCCGCATTGGTCGGCTGCTGCGCAGAAGGTTGGTCCCCACGATCCTGCTGGCGGCGCTGCTGTTGTTCCTGCTGCCGGCGCTGCTGGTCGGCTTTGTTACCCGCAAGCGTCGGGCGAAAGCTGTTGAACGGCACAGGCGGGGGCAGATTCTTGCCCTCGCGCCGGGCAGCGATCCAGGTTTCGAACTTCTTCTGCATGATCGACTTCAGGTTGATCGAAAAATTGAGGCCGTAACGCAGCTCGTCGCGTCGCTCGCGCGCGAAATTGACCGGACGCGTGTCGATCTGGATCAGGTCGCCATCGGCATCGCGCACGAAGCGATCGGGAAAGGCCTGCTCCAGATCGGCGGTGGGCGAAGGCAGTGACGCCGCGCTGTTGCGGGTCTGCGTCCGTACATAATTGGCGATGATCGTCAGGTCGTTCTTGTCCTGGAACGGCTTCAGCGTGAGACCGAGCTTCCATACCCGGCGATTGTCCGCCAGCAGCGCGCGATTGCCCCCGCTGATCTGGGTCACGTCCACCGTGCGGCCGGTCGCATAATCGAACGCGCGCACCTGCGGCGTGACGATCGTCGGATCGCCGAGCTGGTTGACCGTCGGTGCGCCCTCATCGCGCGTGTACGAACCGACCAGATTGACCGGCGCGATCGGCGTCCACACGAATCCGCCGCCAAGCGTGCTGAGCGTCCCGAAATCGGACAGCTGGCGCACGGCAAGATTCGCATTCAACGAAAAATTGCCAAAGCCCGCCAGCACGCCCGAACGGCGGCTGGTGATGGGAATGTCGATATTGACCTGGCCGTTCGCGTTGCGACGGCTGAGACTGCTCGATTGCGTGTTCAGACCGCGCGTCGAGCGACCGTCAAACCCGATATATTCGAACCCCGCCTTGAAATTGGTCGAAACGTCCCCGGCCGGCATCTTGAACAATGGTCCGCCCATCGTCGCCTGGACGTTACCGGTATTGGAAATCGATCGGGCGCGGTCGGTCATGAGCGCGCCAAGTGCCCCCGCGCCGAACGCCGCAAACGGATTGGCGGTAGGATCAAGCGCATCGAGCCGCGCCTGGAAGGCCCTCGTGTCGATTCCCGC
>DATMIP010000212.1:0-5073 GCA_035554515.1 Sphingomonas sp.
AACCCTAAGGCCTTCATCACTCACGCGGCATTGCTGGATCAGGCTTTCGCCCATTGTCCAATATTCCCCACTGCTGCCTCCCGTAGGAGTCTGGGCCGTGTCTCAGTCCCAGTGTGGCTGATCATCCTCTCAGACCAGCTAAGGATCGTCGCCTTGGTGAGCCTTTACCTCACCAACAAGCTAATCCTACGCGGGCTCATCCTTTGCCGATAAATCTTTGGTCTTGCGACATCATACGGTATTAGCACGAGTTTCCCCGAGTTATTCCGTAGCAAAGGGCAGATTCCCACGCGTTACGCACCCGTGCGCCACTAGACCCGAAGGTCTCGTTCGACTTGCATGTGTTAGGCATGCCGCCAGCGTTCGTTCTGAGCCAGAATCAAACTCTCAAGTTTTTGAACGACCAAACGAGCCCGGGGGAAAACCCGAACTCAGAAGGCCGCTTTCAAGGAGCCGTTCCTGCACAAATACATGGTGTGTATTAGGACATGATATTCCATCAGGGCGAACCCTGCTGGAACTCATTGGAACGGCATAATTTTACCGAGCACCCGACGCCTTGAAGCCGTCGGACCCGGGGCCGCCGCCCACATGTCCCTTCATCAATCCAACAATGAGAAAGAGCAAACCGCCAACCGGCAACTTTCCATCCCCTCTTTTGTGAAGAGGAGGAGGAGTGCTGCCGATGTAGCGGTGAACCGCGTTCCGCTAGAGAGCGAAGCGCCGTTGACGAGGGGCTATCTATGCTCGGGTCCCCGGTCCGTCAACCGTTAAATTGCAATTTTGTTGCGTAGCCCTTTTTGCCCCCGGAAAACTGCGAATTATCAGCGTTTTCAAAGGCACCGGCCGGGCACCCGCACGGTATCGAGGCGCGAATCAGCCGGCAATATAGGCGCGCATCGCCTCGGCATCGGCCTCGATCAGCTCGATCCGCACCTTCACGAGATCGCCGATAGAAATGAAGCCGATGAGCCTGCCGTCGTCGACGACCGGCAGATGGCGGATGCGCCGCTTGGTCATCAATGACAGGCCGGCGATGGCCGTTGTCGACGATTCGACGGTTATCGCGGGGCGCGTCATCACGCGCTCTACCGGCCATTCGAGAATCGCCGCGCCGTCGCGGCGCAGCGAATAGATCACATCGCGCTCGGACATGATGCCGACGACCTGGTCATCCTCAACCACCGGCACGGCGCCGATGCGATGATCGGCCAACAGCTGAACCACCGATCGCACAGGCGTGTCGGGCGTAACCTTGACGACCGCGTCACTGCGCTTCTGGAGAATCGATGCGAGCGTCATGCGCCTCTCCTTCACATGCCCGATCGGGAGTCGGGCCCCGGGCCCGACCATCCCACTTCGGAAACGCGAAGGGAAGCGGCAGCATTGTCGTGCGCCTGTTTTTATGCCTCCGCGGGGGCAGCTTCGCCGCGCGGGCGACGCGTGCGGCGGCGCTTTGGTGCGGCTTCCTCAGTCTGGCCCGAATCGCCATCGGCTTGCTGGACTTCATCCGTTTCGGGTCCGCGCTCCATTTCGAAGCGCGGGGTCAGCGGCTCATTCAGGAAATCGGGCGCCGCAAATCCGTTGCCGTTATTGGCGTTGCCGCCGTTGTTGCCATTGCGGCGGCCGCGTTCGCGCCCTCCTTCGCGGCTTGTGGCTTCGCGATTGCCGTCGGCATTGCCCTCGCCCTGATAAGGCGCGCGCTCGGGGCGCTCGGCACGGTCGCTGCGTTCCGGACGCGGCGCGTAATTACGCTGCTGTTCGGCCTGCGGCTGCGCCTGCTGCTCGCCATCGTCCCAGCCATCATCGCCGTTCTGATCGTCGCGCCCCTGATAGGTGCGCTGATTGTCGCCGCCATCCTCGTCGCCGCCAAAATCGTCGCGATTGTCGTTCGAACGCGGTGGGCGCTGATCTTCGAAGCGCGCACGATTCTCGCTCAGCACACGGAAATAATGATCCGCGAACTGGAGATAATATTCGGTGTTGACGCGGTCGCCCTGCATCTGCGCATCGCGCGCCAGCGTCTTGTATTTCTCGAGCAATTGGGCGGCGTTGCCGCGCGCGCGATTGTCGAGCCGGTTGCCGCGATCGGGAACGCCAGGCTGACCGTTACGCGCCTGCTGTCCCCCACGGCCGCGCCGGCGGCCGTTTTGACGATTGTTTATCAACTTGGTCTAATCCTCGTCACTGGTGGAATATGTCACCACTCCAAACCGGGCCTTCCCCGGAGGTCATTCCGGACATCTCGTCCGCGAATATGCCAGTCCCACCCTGCCAAGTTGTAAAAGCCGGGGCGCGCAAAATATGCGCGGCTTCCCGTGCTCTCTGCCGAGACGCCGCAGCCGGCGGCCAAGCCCTTGGGAGTGGGAAATAAGGGGTCTGCTCTTTAGCGACGCCCTAATCCCCAAGCCCATTTAGTCGTTCCCCTCGGGGATTCCAAGGGGGAAATCATATGCGGGGCTTCACGATCAGGCAGCGATCATGCCCGCCAAGGTCGGTCTTAACATGGGTCAGGAATCCTTCGGCCTCGAATAGCGCCGAAACGGCACCGGCCTGGCTGGCGCCGATCTCGATGCAGGCCACGCCGCCGTCCGGCAGCGACAGAAGCGGCGCGATCCGGCGATAATCGTCGAGGCCGTCCGTACCGGCGAACAGCGCGGACGCCGGCTCGTAGAGAATGACGTCGGCAGGCAGCGCTTCGGAGAGCCCGACATAGGGCGGATTGCAAAGCACCAGATCATAAGGTCCCCCGATGCCCGCATGCTCCCATCCGCCGACCGTGAATTGCGTCCGCTCGTCAATCCCCAGTTTACGGGCATTATGACGCGCAATCTCGATCGCAGCGGCGGAAGCATCGATGCCAATGCCGGTGGCCGAGGGCCATTGCGCCAGCGCCGCCAGCAGCAACGCGCCCGATCCGGTCCCCAGATCCAGAACCCGCGTTGGCGACCGATTCGCGAAATGCTCAACCGCGGCTTCGATAAGCGTTTCGCTGTCCGCCCGCGGAATCAGAACGTCGGGGCCGACCGCCAGGTGGATTGTCCAGAATTCGCGATGGCCGGTGATGTAAGCGACCGGCTCGTGCGCGGCACGACGTTCGATAAACGCATCGAACGTGGCCGGCACGTCGCCGTCGCACCCGCCAAGCAATAGCCTTTCTCGGCTCAGCCCCGACGCGTGCGCCATTAGCAGTTCGGCATCGAGGCGCGGCGTATCGCTGGTAGCCGCCAAGCGGCGCGTCGCATCGTTCAAGGCAAGGCGAACTGTCAATTCGGATCCTCGTAGGCGTGCGCTTCCTTCTTCTGCTCGCGCTTCCACCGCCCCCAAGCGTCATAATCATGCACGCTACAGCCTGTCGAACCGCCAGCACCGGTCGCGGAACAGGAGCCGACGCCGCTCGCGCCTAGGCTGCGGTCGATCCCGCCGCGTCCGTTCCGGCGTAACCGCACGTCAAATCGCGGATCAAGCCGGGGAAGGCGATAGCCCTCCGCGACGCCCCGGTCTTTCGAGCAGACGACGATCTCCCCTTCACCGCCCTCGGGGCAACCGCGCACGGCGTCGACGACGATCTTGCGCTCCTTCTCGATCGGGCCGAGCTTGGGCTTGGAGGTCGCGATCTCCGCCGCGATCAGGATGAGCGGGATCATCCCGGTCGCTTATTCGGATAATTGCGCCAGCCGGCTCGCTTCATCCTCCGCGATCAGCGCGCCCAGCAATTCATCCATCTGCCCTTCGAGTATCTCGGGCAGACGGTGGAGCGTCAGATTGATGCGGTGATCGGTCACGCGGCCCTGCGGATAATTATAGGTGCGGATACGTTCGCTCCGGTCGCCTGAACCTACCATGGATTTGCGCGCGCCGGCGCGTTCATCCGCAAGTCGCGAACGCTCCAGTTCGTAGAGCCGTGCGCGCAGAACCTTCAGCGCCTTCGCCTTGTTCTTGTGCTGGGATTTCTCGTCCTGCTGGATCACGACCAATCCGGTCGGAAGATGCGTGATGCGCACCGCGCTGTCGGTCGTATTGACTGACTGGCCGCCCGGACCCGATGATCGATAGACGTCGATCCGCAAATCCTTTGCTTCGTCGATCGCGACGTCGACCTCTTCGGCCTCCGGCAACACCGCCACCGTGGCCGCGGAGGTATGAATTCTGCCGCCGCTCTCGGTCACCGGTACGCGCTGGACGCGATGGACGCCGCTTTCGAATTTCAGCTTGGCGAACACGCCCTGCCCGGTAACTGAGGCCACCACTTCCTTGAAGCCGCCCATTTCGGCGGCGGACGCGGAAATCAGCTCGACGCGCCAACCCTGGCCATCGGCATAACGCTGATACATGCGGAACAGGTCGCCGGCGAACAAGGCCGCCTCGTCCCCGCCGGTGCCCGCGCGGATTTCCAGAATCGCGGAACGCTCGTCGGCCGCATCGCGCGGCAGCAGCGCCAATGCGAGCCTGCGGTCGGCATCCACCAATTGTTCGCGCAGCGACGCGAGTTCTTCGACGGCCATCAGCTTGAGCGACGGATCGCCTTCCTCCTCGGCCATATAGGTAAGCGCATCGAATTCCTGGCGCAGACGCCGCACCTGATGTGCCGCCTCCGCGACGGGTTGGAGCTCGGCATAATCCTTCGACAGCTTCACGAACTGATCGGGCGCGAGATCGCTGCGCGACATCAGGGCCGCGAGCTCGTCGCGACGCGCCTCGATCTGGCGGATACGCTCGATCGGGATTTTGATCATTCCACGCCCCCCGTCACCCCGGCGAAGGCCGGGGTCTCCTTGAGTGCGATGGCGATCGTGCCACACCATCCGTCACCCCGGCGAAAGCCGGGGTCTCGTGCGGTAAGCGCGCTCCGTAGCCTCCCGAGATGCCAGCTTCCGCTGGCATGACGACGTTTTGCGTTGCCCCACCCTAAACCCTCTACCTCTGGGTGTGCAGCCGTTTTGGGGATCGTCTGGGGGACGATCCCTCGGCTGCACAGGTTGGATGAGGGTATCCGAACCACAAGGTCGAACGCGCCGGCTTCGCCGCCGCTCCCCCTCACCCCAACCCTCTCCCCGCCGGGGAGAGGGAGCT
>DATMIP010000213.1:0-5297 GCA_035554515.1 Sphingomonas sp.
CGGCGATAGCGAAATAGGCGCCGCGCAAACGCAGCCTGCCCGCCGTCTCGCGCTCGGGGATGCAGGGAAAGCTCCGGAGGTTGGCGAGGCTCACCTTCACGCATTCCAGTTCGAGCGCATGAACCGCTTCCGCGCCGGTGCCATGTTCGGCGACGACGCGATCGCGCGCCTCGTCCAGCAGCGAAACCCAATCGGCGATGAAGCCGCCATGTCCGGGAGCCGCGCCTTCGAAGGCATGATTGAGCGATGCGCTGACGCCCCCGCACGCCCCATGGCCGAGCACGATGATCTCGGCGACGTTGAGCTGGGTTACGGCGAATTCCAGCGCCGCCGATACACCGTGATGGCCCTTCGTCGTTTCGAAGGGAGGGACGAGGTTGGCGATATTGCGCACGACGAACAACGCGCCGGGCGGCATGTCGAAAATGCGTGTCGGATCGACCCGGCTGTCCGAGCAGGCGATCACCATCGTCTTTGGCTGCTGGCCTTCGGCAAGCTCGGCCCACCGGGCCCGCTGTTGCGACCAGTCGTCGCTGCGAAACCGGCGATAGCCGGCGAGCAATTGTTCGAATTCATCCATGATCCCGCCTTAGCGCGCTGCATGGGGGTGGCAAGCCAGCCGGAGCGACGCTATCTGGCGAGGATGAACGAACCGCTGCCCATTCGTCCCCCGCGCGAACGCAAGCCTGACTGGATCCGGGTCAAGGCGCCGACCAGCCATGGCTTCAACGAGACACGTCAACTGATGCGCCGTCTCAACCTCGCAACGGTGTGCGAGGAGGCGGCATGCCCCAATATCGGCGAGTGCTGGACCAAGAAGCACGCAACCGTGATGATATTGGGCGATACGTGCACGCGCGCGTGCGCTTTCTGCAACGTCAAGACCGGCATGCCGCGCGCGGTCGACCCGACCGAACCGCAACATGTCGCCGATGCCGCGGCCGAGCTCGGCCTGGCGCATATCGTGGTCACGTCGGTCGATCGGGATGATCTGAAGGATGGCGGAGCAAGCCAGTTCGTCAAGGTGATCGATGCGCTGCGGCGCACGACGCCCGCCACCACCATCGAAATCCTGACGCCGGATTTTCGCAACAAGGCGGACAGCGCGATCGAGGCGATCGTCGCCGCGCGGCCCGACGTCTATAATCACAATCTTGAAACCGTGCCGCGCCTCTATCCCACGATCCGTCCTGGCGCGCGTTATTACGCCTCATTGCGCCTGCTCGAGCAGGTCAAGAAGCTCGATCCCTCCATCTTCACCAAATCGGGCGTGATGGTCGGGCTGGGCGAGGAGCGGCTCGAGGTCCACCAGGTGATGGATGACATGCGCTCGGCCGGAATCGATTTCCTGACGATGGGGCAATATCTTCAGCCGACCCCCAAACATGCGAGCGTCGCCGAATTCGTCACGCCGCAGGCATTCGCCGCTTATGGCGCGATTGCGCGCGCCAAGGGTTTCCTGCTCGTCGCCGCGACGCCGCTGACGCGGTCGAGCTATCACGCCGGTGACGATTTTGAACGGATGCGTTCGGCGCGGGCGGCTCAGCTGCAGGCGAACCGTGCCCCGGCATAAGGAAACGCGCCGGCTACCTTATACGCCGGAGCAGATATTCGATCTCGTTGCCGACGTCGGCCGTTATGGCGAATTTCTGCCCTGGGTAGCGGCCGTGCGGGTAAGGTCCGACGGCGCAACCGAGATGGTGGCCGATCTCGTGGTCGGCTTCCGCGCGCTCAAGGAGCGGTTCACCTCGCGCATTAGCAAGCAACGGCCGCACAGCCTCCACGTCGATTATCTCGACGGGCCGCTCAAATATCTCAAGAATGACTGGACGTTCGAACCGGACGGGGAGGGCGGCACAATCGTCGGTTTCTGCGTCGATTTCGAATTCCGCAGTCGTATCTTCGAAGCCGTTGCCGGGCAGATGTTCGGCGTGGCGCTGCGCAGGATGGTTGGCGCGTTCGAAGCGCGCGCGGCGCGGCTTTATGGTGCCGGCGCGTCGCCGGGAAGCAGCAGTTCAAGAGCGCATAATGCCGCCTGAAGGCGAATGCCGGCGCGGCCCTTGTCGCCGAAATCCTTCTGGTCGGTGATCGCCTCTTCGGGATCGTCGCCGGCCTTGGCCAGCGCGAACACGACGGTGCCGATCGGCTTGCGCTCGGTTCCCCCGCTCGGACCGGCGATACCCGTGATCGCGACCGCGATGTCGCTCCCCGATTTGGCGACGGCCCCGTGCGCCATCGCCCAGGCGGTGGCGAGGCTGACAGCGCCGAACGTCTCGATTACGTCGCTCGCCACACCCAGCAGCCGGGTCTTGGCCTCGTCCGAATAGGTCACGAAGCCGGCATCGAACACGTCGGAAGACCCCGGTATTTCGGTCAGCGCCGCACATACCAGGCCACCCGTGCAGCTTTCGGCGACCGAAAGGCGGCGGCCCGCCGCGCGGTTTTCGTCGATTACGCGGCGCGCCAGCGCGACCAGTTCGGGCGGAAGGTTAGTGTCCGTCATAGCCCGTCGGGCCCGAGCTTGCAGATTTTGATCACCGAGGCGATCCCCTTGTCCTTGCGGTCCGCGATTGAAATTGCGAGCACCGCGAGCCGGCCGACATCGGTGCCCGACATCGCACGCGCGTCGATCACGGCTTCGTTGGCGATGAAACAATCTTGGCGGTCGACCTGCTTGGCCAGTAGATTGCCCAGCATCGGCTCGGCGAGCATCCGGATGGCGTCCGAATTCATGTCCGCCGGCATCGGCTGACCGAGAAATTTCTCGAAGAGTGTACCGATTGCACGACGCGCCTGCGGCCAGGCCGCGGCACTATCGGGTCGATAGCGATCGGCGAGATCGGCTCCGTTCGCCACGATATAGGCGTTGGGCGGCAACACCTCGCTGCAACGCCTGCCAAGTTTATCGACGAGCGTCGGCAGCGCGAAGGTCACCAAAGCGGCCGCCTGCGGTTGAGGGATACAGTCTGGCGCCTGCGCCAGCAGCACCGATGGCATCGCCGCCAGCATGAAAGCCACGCCGATATGTTTCATAGCTCAGTCTCCGGAAGGCGCACGGTTGCGGCCGCCTGGGCAGCGATGCCCTCGCGACGGCCGGTAAAGCCCAGGCGTTCGGTCGTGGTGGCCTTGATACTGATCCTGGTCTCCTGGAGCCCAAGAAGCTCGCCTATCCGCGCACGGATCGCATTCCGATGCGGACCGATCTTCGGCTCCTCGCAGATAATGGTTAAGTCGACATGATCGATCCGTCCGCCCTTCCCGGCGATCAGATCACGCGCATGCGCAAGAAACAGATGGGAGGCCGCGCCGCGCCATTTCGGGTCGTTCGGCGGGAAGTGGGTGCCGATATCGCCATCCCCGATCGTGCCGAGGAGCGCGTCGGTCAGCGCATGAAGGGCAACGTCAGCGTCGGAATGCCCCGCGAGCGAGCGATCATGGGCAATTCGCACGCCGCCAAGCCATAGCTCCGACCCCTGCGTGAAGGCGTGGACGTCAAAACCGAGCGCGGTCCGCGCGATCAGCGCGGGCGCGAACAGGCGTTCCGCGGCCGAAAAATCGGCCCGGAAGGTGAGCTTGTCGAGCGAGCGCGAGCCTTCGACCGTCATTACCGCAATCCCTGCCGCCCGTGCGATCTGTGCGTCGTCGGTGGCGTCGTCGGCGGCGTTCCAGGCGGCGTGCGCGGCGCGAATGGCGGCGGTATGGAAGGCTTGCGGCGTTTGCACACGCGCCAGCCCGTGACGCGAAACGGTGCGGCCGAGCTCGATCCCGTTTTCAGCCAGGGTATCGGCCACCGGCAGGACGGGGACCGCGCCGGGGGCTTTTTCCAGCGCCGCCAGCAGACGGTCGATCACCTCGGCTGGCAGGAAAGGGCGGGCTGCATCGTGAATCAGAATGCGGTCGCTCGCCGTTACGGCAATGCCATTGGCGACCGACTGGCGGCGGCTTGGACCCCCTATGACGGGATCGGCGATCTTCCGCTTGCCGATCGCATCGGCATAAAGTCGTTCCTGCCCCGCGCCGATGACCACGCGAACCTCGCTGATAGCCTGATGCGCCGCAAGCGCATCGATCGCATGAGCCAGGACGGCCTTGCCGCCGATGGGAAGATACTGCTTGGGAATCTCGCTGCCCGCACGTGATCCCGTACCGGCGGCGACGATCAGCGCTGTGTTGCGGGGTTGCATCGTGGCGCGCCCCTAGCGCGTCCCGAACGCCAAGGACATCATTCTTCGCATATCTGGCTGGCTACGGTCCGGCCGATCCTTCGCGCGCTTCCTTCAGCGCGCTGGCAAACAGACGGAATTCCTTCTCGCGCGGAGAGCCGTTGCGCCATACCAGGGCGATCCGTCGTGACGGGTGCATCGCGTCGAGGGGGCGGGCGACTACATTGGTATGATCGAGAATGCCCGCGTCGATCGCCATCTGCGGAAGCATGGTCACGCCCAGGCCGTTATCGACCATCTGCACGAGCGTGTGGAGCGATGTGCCCATCATGGCGGCGCCAGCCCTCAATTCGGGCCGGTTGCAGGCGGCAAGCGCATGATCCTTCAGGCAATGTCCATCCTCGAGCAGCAGCAATCGCGTTTCATCTATCGCATCGGCGGGAAGGACGTCGGGCAGATCCGCGGCCTGCGCGGCAGGGAAGGCGACGAATAGTCGATCGTCGAACAGATCGGCATGATCGCTATCCCCACAGGCGAAGGGCAAGGCAAGCAGCACACAATCCACATGACCGCGATGGAGCGATTCGCAGGCTGCAGCCGACGGTTCCTCGCGCAGATAGAGTTTAAGCTCGGGCCACTGCTCCCGCAGCCTGCCCAATATGCGCGGCAGCAGAAACGGGGCAATCGTCGGAATCACTCCCATCCGCAACTCGCCCGACAGCGGCTTGCCAGCCGCGCGCGCCAGGGCCGCCAGCTCCTCTGCTTCGCGCAACACGCGCTCTCCCTTGTCGGCGATCTTCAAGCCGAGCGGCGTGAAACGTACAACGCGCCGCGTGCGCTCCACCAGCATCACGCCTAACAATGATTCGAGTTCGCGCAGGCCGGCCGACAGCGTCGATTGGGTGACGAAGCAGGCGTCGGCCGCACGACCGAAATGGCCCGAATCGCGCAGTGCGACCAGATATTGCAGCTGCTTGAGAGTCGGAAGGTAGACCGCCATTCATCGCTCCACTCGATCAATAAACGATAAATAATCAATTTGCTTCGCGATTGCCAGCAGCCCAGATAGCGCTCACCTGCTTCGTTCACACCAACCGGAGACTTCCCATGCTCACCGTCGGCGACAAATTTCCT
>DATMIP010000214.1:0-6388 GCA_035554515.1 Sphingomonas sp.
CAGGCTCAAGCCAACAACACCAAGCTCTACATGACTGATTTCAGCAATCCTTGGGGACAGAATACCGAGGATCAGGCGATGGACCTGGCGTTCGGTTCGGGCAATTGGGACAAGGTCAACGGCTTCGACGTCTCGCAGCTGACCGCCGGCTATAGCTTCATCTACCTTGATGGCGGCGACGGCGCGTCCACCAATTTCAATTCGTTCGCGTCCAGCAACCTGGCGGCGCTCCAGAGCTTTGTCAGCGGTGGTGGCCATCTCATGCTCAACGCCGCGCGCTGGGACCAGCCCGACCTCGACCTCGGTTCGGGCATCACGCTCGCCGCTGGTTTCTCCTTCAACGGCTATATCACGGGCGACGGACTTGCCGCGGGTCTGGCTGGCAGCGGAGCGGGCAGCTATTGGTGGGGTAACTACTTCTCGCACGACATCGCCACCGGCCTGAGCACTTGCTACGTGAGCAGTGATGCCGGTTGCGCCTTCGGCTCGAAGGGCAACCTGTTCGTCGGCGGCCAGACCGCTCCCTACTTCCAGAGCGGTGGTGCACTGCAATTGCGCGCCAATGAACTTACCCTTGCTTCGAGCGGCGGTAGCGTTCCCGAGCCGGCGAGCTGGGCGATGATGCTCGGTGGCTTCGGCTTGGTGGGTGGCGCGATGCGCACATGCCGTCGTGTGGCTGTCAGCTTCGGCTGATCCACAGCCTCTTTGGCGATAGAGCGCCGCCGGTCGCGGGATCGGCGGCGTTTCTGTTTTCGAGCATATCGGCCAGACAGCGGGGTGACGCTGCGCTCTTCCGCCGCTAAGGGGCTCCGCACCAACGCTCAAGGGAAACTGTCACCGCTCATGCCGACGCTCGTCCTGATCCGCCATGGCCAGTCCGCCTGGAATCTGGAAAACCGCTTCACCGGATGGTGGGACGTGAATCTCACCGCCCTCGGTGAGGAAGAAGCGCGTTTGGCGGGCGAGCTGATGGCGTCCAAGGGGCTCGATTTCGATCTCTGCTTCACCAGCCTTCAGACGCGAGCGATCAAGACGCTCAACATCGCGCTCGAGGCGATGGGGCGGCTGTGGCTGCCGGTCGAGAAGGACTGGCGCCTGAACGAGCGGCATTATGGCGGGCTGACCGGCCTCGACAAGGCGGAGACCGCTGCCAAGCATGGCGCCGATCAGGTCAAGATCTGGCGCCGTTCATTCGATATCCCGCCGCCGGTGCTGGAAACCGGCAGCGATTATGATCTGGCGTCGGACCGCCGTTATACCGGCATCGCTATCCCCAGCACCGAAAGCCTCAAGGATACGATCGCGCGCGTGCTGCCTTATTGGGAAAGCCGCATCGCGCCCGAGCTCAAGGCCGGCAAACGGATTGTGATCTCGGCGCACGGCAATTCGCTGCGGGCCTTGGTCAAGCATCTTTCGCATATTTCCGACGACGAAATTGCGGCGCTCGAAATCCCGACGGGCCAGCCGATCGTCTATCAGCTCGACGACGGTCTTGCGGCGACCGATCGCTATTATCTGAGCGAGCGGTGATGACCGGAACCTGTTCGTGACCGAGGCGATCGTCGGGATCATCATGGGCAGCCGCTCCGATTGGGCAACGATGCGCCATGCCGCCGAGACGCTCGATGCGTTGGCAGTGCCTTATGAAAGCAAGGTCGTGTCCGCGCACCGCACACCCGAGCGACTGTACGATTATGCCAGGAATGCGGCCTCCCGGGGCCTCAGGGTTTTGATCGCCGGCGCCGGTGGCGCGGCTCACCTGCCTGGCATGGCCGCTTCGATGACCGCCCTGCCAGTGCTCGGCGTACCCGTCCGGTCAGAGGCCTTGTCTGGCCTCGATAGCCTGCTTTCGATCGTCCAGATGCCCGGCGGAGTTCCTGTCGGCACGCTTGCGATCGGCAAGGCGGGTGCGATCAATGCGGGGCTTCTTGCGGCGCAGATATTGGCTTTGTCGGATGCGGACCTGGCCGGCCGCGTGGCCGCGTGGCGCGCGCGCCAGACCGAGGCGGTGGACGAAGCGCCCGAATGAGCGTTCCCCCCGGTTCGACGATCGGAATATTGGGCGGCGGCCAGCTTGGCCGCATGCTGGCGATAGCGGCCGCAAATCTCGGCTATCGGACGCATATCTATGCCCCCGGAATAAGCGGTCCGGCCAGCGAGGTCTCCTCGCGATGGACCCATGCCGCCTATGATGACAAGGCGGCCGTGGCGGCCTTTGCGGCCCAGGTCGACGTCGTCACCTACGAATTCGAGAATGTCGATGTCGCCGCACTCAGCGGGCTTCGCGGGGTCCAGCCATCGGTGAAGGCGCTGGAAGTGGCGCAGGACCGCATCGCCGAGAAAAGCTTCGTGGAAGCCGTTGGCGGACGTCCGGCGCCTTTCTGGCCGATCGACAGCGTCAAGGATCTCAAGGACGCGATAAAGATGATCGGCTCACCGGCCATCCTGAAGACACGGCGCTTCGGCTATGACGGAAAGGGCCAGGCGCGCATCATGGATGCCAGCCGTGCGGAAAGCGCATGGGCCATGATCGGCAAGCAGCCCGCGGTCCTCGAGAAGATGATCGCGTTCGAAGCCGAATTTTCGATCCTGCTCGCTCGCGGTCAGGACGGATCGGTGGTCCAATGGGACGCCGTCACGAACATTCACAAAGATGGTATTCTGGACGTTTCAACCGTACCGCCGAACGGAATCGTCGCCGAACAGGCGGCGGAGGCGGCGCGCCTTTCCGAAAAGATTGCCGGTGCGCTGGATTATGTGGGCGTGCTCGCCTGCGAATATTTTGCCAGCCCGGATGGCCCTGTTTTCAATGAGATGGCGCCGCGCGTTCATAATTCCGGACATTGGACGATCGAGGGGTCAGTGACCTCGCAGTTTGAAAACCATATCCGCGCGATATGCGGCCTCCCGCTGGGCGCGACCGCGCTGACCGGTACCGGTGCCGAGATGCGCAACCTGATCGGCGGCGAGGTCGAAAGCTGGCCCCAAATCCTGGCCGATCCACAGGCGCACCTTCATTTATATGGCAAGGCCGGAACGAAGCCGGGGCGCAAGATGGGGCATGTGACGCGCGTAACTTAGGCGCGCTTGCCCGCAATTGGAAAACTACCGAATATTCCGGCCTTGACCGTCCCCGCCAGCTCGTCGCCCGTCACGTCCGCCCTGCAGGCAAGCGTCAACGGCATCGGCTTGGAAATATGCATGGTCCACGTAAGCGTTTTGTCATCGACCGAGCCGTCCGCTATTTCCTTGCGGCCGATGCTGCCTTCCGCCGATCCGGAGAAGCGGTCACCGGAGCTGAGCACGGTCAACATGAACTCCTGTCCGCCCATCGGGCTCTCCACGGTGCAATTCCACTTGCCGTCCACATTCGCCATACCAATCTCCTCCAATCCGGGAGCGCCCTTCGCGATTGACGGGATAAAGATCAAGCGAGGCTTGTGTTGCTAAATTACAACACCATATGGCGGCGGAACGTGGAGACAGCATGAACCTCGAAAAGTTTACCGAGCGCGCCAAGGGATTTCTTCAGGCGGCGCAAACCGTCGCCATTCGCATGAGCCACCAACGGATAGCGCCCGAGCATCTGCTGAAGGCGCTGCTGGAGGATGAGCAGGGCATGGCGTCCGGGCTTATTCGCGCAGCGGCCGGCGATCCATCAGCCGCACTGCGCGGAACCGACGCCGCCCTTGCCAAGATCCCCGCGGTTTCGGGTGGTGGGGCGCAGCAGACGCCCGGCCTGGACAATGACCTCGTCCGCATCCTCGATCAGGCGGAGCAGATCGCGCAGAAGGCCGGCGACTCCTACGTCACGGTTGAGCGGATGCTGCTCGCGCTCGTGCTCGCCAAGGCCTCGGCGGCCGGCAAGGCGCTGGCCGATGCGGGCGTGAAGGCCGAGGCGCTCAATGCGGCGATCAATGATCTGCGTGGTGGCCGGAGTGCGGATACGGCGTCGGCCGAGGACCGTTATGACGCGCTTCGAAAGTTTGCGCGCGACCTCACCGAGGCGGCACGCGAAGGCAAGCTCGATCCCGTTATCGGGCGCGACGAGGAAATTCGTCGAACGATCCAGATTCTCGCGCGGCGAACCAAGAATAATCCCGTGCTGATCGGCGAACCAGGCACCGGCAAGACCGCGATCGCCGAGGGCCTTGCGCTCCGCATCGCCAATGGCGACGTGCCCGAGGGGCTCAAGGACCGCAAATTGATGGCGCTCGACATGGGCAGCCTGATCGCCGGCGCCAAATATCGCGGCGAGTTCGAGGAGCGGCTGAAAGGCGTGCTTGACGAGGTCAAGGCGGGCGAAGGCAACATCATCCTGTTCATCGACGAGATGCACACGCTCGTCGGCGCCGGAAAAAGCGAAGGCGCGATGGACGCCGGTAACCTTCTCAAGCCTGCGCTCGCGCGCGGTGAGCTGCATTGCATCGGGGCGACCACGCTCGATGAATATCGCAAATATGTCGAGAAAGACCCGGCGCTGCAACGGCGCTTCCAGCCGGTGTTCGTTGGCGAGCCGACGGTGGAGGATACGATCTCGATCCTGCGCGGGCTCAAGGAAAAGTACGAGCTGCATCACGGAGTGCGCATCGCCGATGGCGCGCTGGTCGCGGCGGCGACCTTGTCGAACCGTTACATCACCGATCGCTTCCTCCCCGACAAGGCGATCGATCTGATGGACGAGGCGGCATCGCGGTTGCGGATGGAGGTGGAAAGCAAGCCCGAAGAGATTGAGGGCCTCGACCGACGGATCATCCGCCTCAAGATCGAGCGGGAGGCCTTGTCCAAGGAGACCGATCAAGCATCCAAGGATCGGCTGCAAGCGCTCGAGCACGATCTGGCCGAACTGGAGCAGCAATCGGCCGAGCTTACGACACGCTGGCAGGCGGAAAAGGAAAAGATCAACGCCGAGACGGTTATCAAGGCCCAGCTCGACGCTGCGCGCACCGCGCTCGATCAGGCGCAGCGCAATGGCGATCTCGCCAAGGCGGGCGAGCTTTCCTACGGCACCATTCCCGGGCTCGAAAAGCAACTCGCCGAAGCCGAAGGCGCCGCCAAAGGCGCGATGGTACGCGAAGAAGTGATCGCCGAGGATATTGCCGGCGTGGTCGCGCGCTGGACCGGCATCCCGGTCGAACGCATGCTCCAGGGCGAGCGCGAAAAGCTCCTGCGCATGGAAGCGGTGATCGGCGCGCGTGTGATCGGTCAGGACGACGCGGTCGCCGCCGTAAGCCGCGCGGTGCGCCGTGCGCGCGCCGGTTTGCAGGATCCCAACCGGCCGCTCGGCTCGTTCCTGTTTCTCGGGCCGACGGGTGTTGGCAAGACTGAACTGACCAAGGCGCTGGCAGGATTCCTGTTCGACGACGATAGCGCGATGGTACGCATCGACATGTCGGAGTTCATGGAAAAGCACGCCGTGGCACGGCTGATCGGCGCTCCTCCGGGTTATGTCGGATATGAGGAGGGTGGCGTGCTGACCGAAGCCGTGCGGCGTCGGCCCTATCAGGTGGTCCTATTCGACGAGGTCGAGAAAGCCCATTCGGACGTCTTCAATATCCTGCTCCAGGTACTCGATGACGGACGGCTGACGGACGGGCAGGGACGTACGGTGGATTTCACCAACACCCTCATCATCCTGACCTCGAATCTAGGATCGCAATTCCTTGCCAATCTGCCGGAGGACGCCTCCACCGAGGTGGTCGAGCCGCAGGTGATGGAGGTTGTTCGCTCGCACTTCCGCCCGGAATTCCTCAACCGCCTTGACGAGATCATCTTGTTCCACCGGCTGGGCCAGGCACATATGGGCCCCATCGTCGACATTCAGGTCGGCCGCGTTCAGAAACTGCTCGCCGACCGCAAGGTAGAGTTGCAGCTTGCGGAAGGCGCGCGCGAATGGCTGGGGCGGGTCGGTTATGATCCGGTCTATGGTGCCCGGCCGCTCAAGCGCGCGGTGCAGAAATATCTGCAGGACCCGCTCGCCGACGCGATATTGAAGGGCGAGATACCCGATGGCGCAACCGTGGCGGTCGAGGATGCGGACGGCAAGCTGGTGCTTGCCGTGAGCTGAGCAGCGGGGGCATGTCGGCCGAGCCTTAGCCCCCTTTCAAGCATTCGCCGCAGATCGCGCCTTGGTCCAATACCCGTTCTCCGGCCGCCCGCGCATCGTCCTGAAGCGCGCGCCATTGCGCGGCGGTGTGGCAGGTGCGGATCCTGCGCGCCAGCGAGCCTGTAACCTCCTCCTTTTTGCAGATCAGCTTTTCTGCATTGGCGGGAGAAGGGAGTGAAGCAGCCGACGGATCGGCGGCGGACGCTGCGGCTGCAAGTATCAGTGAGAGCACGATCATAACATTATGCTCCGGGCAGCATGATGTGGAAGTGTTTGCCCTGC
>DATMIP010000215.1:0-2241 GCA_035554515.1 Sphingomonas sp.
GGTGTCGCCGGCGGTCGCGCCAGATTTACATAAACGCCGCCTTCGAGCAACGCCTGCCACAAGCCGACCGCGGTTTCCTGATCCGGGAGCATCACCGCGATGATCGCCGATTGCGCCGTCTCGGTGGCAATAGTGAAGCCAAGGTCGCGCAGGCCCTGATGGAGGCGCCTTGAATTCTTCCACAGATGCGCGCGCTTGTCGCCGGCGTGCATCAGCTTGCGGATCGACGTCGCGGCCGTGGCCACCACCGATGGCGGCAGCGAAGCCGTGAAAACATAAGGCCGGCAGACGAGGCGCAGCACTTCGAAATCGGGATGGTTGGAGACGCAGAAGCCCCCGACCGTGCCGACCGATTTGGAGAAGGTGCCGACGACGAAATCGATATCGTCCTCGCAGCCCAGTTCCTCGTAAACACCGCGGCCGTTCGGGCCGAAAAAGCCCATGCCATGCGCTTCGTCGCACAGGATCATCGCGCCATGCTTCCTGGCGACCGCGACCATCTCGGGCAGCGGCGCGACGTCGCCGAACATCGAATAAACGCCTTCCAGCACGACCAATTTGCCTGCTTCCGGGGGCAGGCGGCCGAGGCGCTTGTCGAGATCCTCCACGCTGTTGTGGCGGAAGCGTACGATCTCGGCATTGCCGAGCCAGCAGCCGTCATAGATCGACGCATGGCTGTCCGCGTCGAGGATGATGTAATCGCCCTTGCCCGCGAGCGTCGAGATCACGCCGAGATTAGCCTGATAGCCGGTCGAAAAGACGATGGCCGATTTGGTACCGTAAAATTCCTTGAGCGCGTCCTCGCACTCGCGATGGCCCTGATAGGTGCCGTTGAGCACGCGGCTGCCGGTAGTGCCGGCGCCAAATTCGTCGAGCGCCTTCTTGCCCGCCGCGACCACGTCCGGATCGAAGGTCATGCCCATATAATTGTAGGTGCCGAGCAGGATCGTATCCTTGCCCTGGATCACCGCCAGCGTCGGCGATTTGACCTCGGTCATCACGATCGAGAACGGATCGCGCACACCGGTGGCGAGCAGGGCCTCGCGCTCGCGGATCAGCGGCTTGAACTTGGACAGCAAATCGTGCGCGCCGACCGGGTTGGGCAGATCGGCGAGGCTCGTATCGTCTGGCGTGTCGATCGCGTCCGTCATCAAGCGGCCGCCCTCAGCTTGGCGATCGTCGCGACGAGCTGGCCGACCGTGTCGATTTCGGCCTGCATGTTCATCGTGATCAGGATGTCGAATTCATCCTCGACCGCCGCGACGAAATCCATCACGGTCAGACTGTCCCATTCGAGATCGCCGGCGAAGGTGGTGGCATCGCTCAAGTCGACGCCCTTCTTGTTGAAGGGCTCGATTTGCTCGGCGACGCGCTCGAAGATTTCGTCATGTTCGGTCATTGCTCAGCCCTTACGAAACCTGATGCGCGCTTGCCAAGCGATTGCGGCAATCCGTAGGCATTTGCGGGGCGCGGCTAACTTCCGATATCTCTTTACCCCGCGCTTGTTTCACCTTCGGCTCGCGCGCACTCCTCGATGCCGGGTTCGAAGGATAGGAGATATGACGATGGGACGCACGCATAGCGAGATCATGGCGGCCTTGTCCCAGAACCGCCGTCGCAAGATCGAGGCGCGCACGCAGGAGCTGATCGGCGAGGTCGAGGGCCTGAAAGCGCTGCGCCAACTCGCAGCGCGCAGTCAGGAGCAGATCGCCGCCAGCTTGGGTGTGAAGCAGCCTTCGGTCCACAAGATCGAGCGCCAGACCGATCTCTATCTCTCCACGCTGCGTCGGTTCGTCGAAGCCGTCGGTGGCACGCTGGAACTACGGATCGAGTTGCCAGGCAAGGGGGTGATGCACCTGACCGGGGTTGGGGACATCCACGCCTGACGGTCCGGTGCGCAGGTTAAGGCAGGGCGCCACTAAGCTTTGCCAGCTCGTCACCCTGAACTTGTTCAGGGTCCATCATGACACAGGCTTGGACGGTGCGGATGATAGGTGGATGCTGAAAGCCCGGCCTCCGCTGGGCAGGCGGCGTCAGAACCATCCCTGCGCCTGGTACCAGCGCGCGGTGGCGGCCAGACCTTCTTCGGTCGGGATCTGCGCACGCCACAATTCGGGCGGCGGAACCGCCAGCGGCGCGGCGGTCCAATCGGCATGGCAGTAATAATTGACGCGATCGCGCGTGAGCTTGGCCTTTTTGCCACGCAGCAGCCGATCAAGCCCGACGCCGGCGAGCAGCAGC
>DATMIP010000216.1:0-11433 GCA_035554515.1 Sphingomonas sp.
GGGGAGACGGCTACAGCGTCGATTACGTCGCCTTGCTGGGTACGGCCGACGGCGCCGTTCCCGAACCAGCGACGTGGGCGATGATGATTGGTGGTATGGGCCTGGTCGGTAGCGCGATGCGTCGCCATCGTGCTGCGAAGATCAGCTTCGCCTGAACTTACTGCAGATATTCGAGGAGGGCGGTCCTTGCGGGCCGCCCTTTTTGCTGACGATGTGCGCCAGCAGGGTGCGCAAGCGCCGACGGGCGGGCCATGGCAAGCTTCGCGCGCTTCGTACCGCCTCGCCCATCGATCCGGCGCACAATGAGGCATCTTCGCACGGAGCAAGCGATGCACGTATTGCAGCAGGCTGGGCAAAGGATCAGCCGACGGGCGCTTCTGGGAGCCGGCGCGGCCGGGCTCGCGGCGGTGGCGTTTGCGCCGGCCCTTGCCACCTCGCCGATGCCCGAGGTGGATGCGCTGACCCTGCAGGTGCTGGACGACAATGTGGTGTTCGGTCCGTTCCTGCCCGATCTGGCGCTGCCCGGGCTGAAGGTTTTGCGCCACACCGGGGGTGCGCCCGGCGGGACGATGTCAGCGCGCGCGCTGCAGGGCGAGTTCGGGCTTTCGATCCTGGCCAATTCGCGGCGCGGCGGGGCGGCGGCGAAGGTGCTGGTGGATTTCGGCTATTCGCCCGAAACGATCCGCAACAATCTTGCGCTGCTCGGCACCGATCTTTCGCATCTGGATGCCGCCGTGCTGAGCCATGGGCATCTGGATCATTATGGCGGCTTTTCCGCCTTCCTGGAGCGCACAGGGCAGCGCGTGCCGCTGTATGTCGGCGGGGAGGAGACGTTTTGCGAGCGGCTGGCGATGATCGGCAATCCGCCGCCGTTGATGGGGACGCTGGATCGCGGGGCGCTGGCGAAAGCGGGGTTCGACGTGCGCATCGCCGCCAGCCCACAGATCATCAAGGATCAGGCCTTCACGACGGGGACGATCCCGCTGGCGAGCTTTGAGCGTGCGGCGATCCCGACGCAGATGCGGCCGGGCAAGGGATGCGATCGCGCGGCGCTGAACCCGGCCAAGCGCGACGCGGCGCAGATCCCCGACGATGGCGAGCATGAACTGGCGACCTGCTATGTCGTGAAGGGCCTGGGGCTGGTGGTGATCGCGTCGTGCAGCCATCGCGGGGTTATCAATACGGTGCGGCAGGCGCAGAAGGTTTCGGGCGTCGAGAAGGTGCATGCGGTGGTCGGCGGCTTCCACCTCGTCCGGCCGCGGACCGAGGATGAAGCGCGGCGCACGGTGGCGGAGTTTGCGGCGATCGACCCCACCTATGTGGTGCCGATGCATTGCACGGGCGACGTGTTCATCCAGGAGGCGATGCGGGTGATGCCGGAGAAGGTGGTGCGGACATTTGTGGGGACGGAGCTGGTGTTCGGGGCTTGAGACCGGGGTGGCGCGCGGCGCGACTGTCTCGATACGGGTTCTCGACAGGCTCGAACCCTACTCGATACGAACGGTGGGGTTCGGGGCATGAGGGCGGGATCGAAGGACCCCCTTTCGCCGTGTGTTATACTTCTATAATACAGCTCGGATGCTGCACGGCCCGATCGAAGACAGGCGCACCGATATCGCGACCCATGGCGCGACCCCGCAGGAGTCTCCGCCCCCGCCCGACGTCCGCCCATCGCTGCCGCCGACGCTGCCCGGGCGCCGGTTCAGCCGGTGGCGCATCCTGGGCTGGCTCCTTGCCAGCCTGCTGCTGCTCTTCTTCGCGGCGGTGGCGTGGCTCGCGATCGTCGCGCCGCCGTCGCAGACATTGCGTCCGGTGGTGCCGCCCAGCGTCACCCTGCTCGCGTCGAACGGCCGATTGATCTCGCGGCGCGGCGCCGTGACCGACAAGCCGGTCGAGGTCCGCGCGCTGCCCGCTTATGTGAGCGAAGCCTTTCTCGCGATCGAGGATCGCCGTTTCTATCGCCATATCGGCGTGGATCCGCGCGGCATCACGCGCGCCGCGTGGCACGATCTGCGCGCCGGACGGATGGAGGAAGGCGGCAGCACGATCACGCAGCAGCTGGCGAAACTGGTCTATCTCAACTCCGATCGGACGGCGGCGCGAAAGCTGCGCGAGGCGTTGATCGCGATGTGGCTCGAGGCGTGGCTGACCAAGGATCAGATCCTCTCGCGCTATCTCTCGGACGCCTATTTCGGCGACAATGTGTACGGTTTGCGCGCCGCCGCACGCCATTATTTCAGCAAGCGCCCCGAGGCCTTGAGCGTCGGGGAGTCGGCGCTGCTCGCGGGCCTGATGAAGGCGCCCTCGCGCCTGGCGCCCAGCTCCAATCTCGCGGGCGCGCGGCAACGCGCCGCGCTCGTTCTGGCGGCGATGGTGGATGCCGGCTTCATCACACGCCAGCAGGCCGAACGCGCATCGCCGGCGAGCCTGCGCCTCAGGCCCGCGCCCGAACCCACGCGGGCGACCTATTTCAGCGACTGGATCATGCCCGCGGTGCGCGGCAATGACGGCGATCCTTATGCCGCGACGACCGTCCGCACGACGCTCGATGCGCGCCTGCAGCGGCTGGCCGAACATGCGGTCGCACAGGGTCGCCTGCCGGGCGCGCAGGTCGCGCTGGTGGCGATGCGACCGGACGGACAGGTGGTGGCGATGGTGGGCGGCCGCGATTATGCCAGGAGCAATTTCAACCGCGCGGTGCAGGCGCGGCGGCAGCCGGGATCGACCTTCAAGCTGTTCGTCTATCTCGCGGCGTTGCGCGCGGGCATGACGCCCGACGACATGGTCGAGGATCGCCCGATCACGATCGGCAATTGGTCGCCGCGCAACAGCGACGGCCGCTATCGGGGGACGATCACGCTGCGCGAGGCCTTCGCCCGATCGAGCAATGTCGCCGCCGTCAGGCTGACGCAGAAGGTCGGGCCCGACCAGGTCGTCCGCGCGGCGAACGATCTGGGGATAGTGAGCCCGCTCCGGGCCGAACCGGGGATCGCGCTCGGGACGTCGGGCACCACCCTGATCGAACTGGCCAGCGCTTATGCCGCGGTCGCGGGAGGGCGTTATCCGGTGCGGCCCTATGGCCTGCCCGATCAGGCCCATGGCGGCCAGCCGCTCGACCCGCGGCGACGGATGGACGATCGCGAACGGGCGATGCTCCTCGACCTGCTGTCGGCCGCGGTCAACAAAGGCACAGCGCGCGGCGCGGCGCTGACCACGCGCGCTTATGGCAAGACCGGAACCTCGCAGGACAATCGCGACGCGCTCTTCGTCGGCTTTTCGGGCGGGCTGGTGACCGCGGTCTGGGTCGGCCGGGACGACAATCAGCCACTGCCGGGCGTGGCGGGCGGCGGGCTGCCGGCGAACATCTGGAGACGCTTCACCGCCGACGCGATCGGCGCCCAGCCCGCGCACAGGACCGTGCCGCGCATGGTCGATCCCGATGC
The DNA here is from genome assembly GCA_035554515.1 of Sphingomonas sp. Taxonomy (GTDB): domain Bacteria; phylum Pseudomonadota; class Alphaproteobacteria; order Sphingomonadales; family Sphingomonadaceae; genus Sphingomonas_I. Next base: position 3,444 of record DATMIP010000216.1, read on the forward strand.
CGGTCTGGGCACTTTCCTGCGGTCGGTGCTGGATCGCATCAAGATCGACATTCACTTCTGACGGCACGCTCGAGCGCGTTACCGACAGCGGGCCGTAACCCCCGCTCATCGCCTCCCAAGCGGTGGTAAGCGGACCTCCGGCGAGCCTCGCGCGCGCACCCTATTTCGATTTCGCGCGCACGTAACTGGTCCCGTCCAGCCAGATGATGTTCGGATCGCGCGGATGCGTCATCAGCACCATGGTTTCGCGCCGGCCGTCATCGTAGCGCACCTCGATCGTGAATCCGCTCATTGTATATCGCCCGCCGCGCGCGCCGGACGAGCTTCCGGTTACCGTGCGCGTATCGCCCGCCTCGGAGGAGGCCGAGGCCACCCCCTCGCGCGTCAGCCGGCCGCCGGGAAGGAATGTGTAGCTGGTCTGCGCGAACACGGCGCTGGTCCCGCCCAGCGCCAGATTGCCGCCACCACCGACATGGGTGAAGCGCCCCGCCAGCCGGCTCGCATCGGGCGGGCTCTTCCATATCTGATCTTCCGCGATGGACCGCCACTGCCCCCCGCGCGTCAGATATTCATATCGCCCGCCCGCCTGGCGCCAGCGCGACCAGTGGGCGGGATTGGCACGCCTGTCGGCCGCGGGATCGGCGAGGCCGTCCATGTCGGTCAGGATCGATCCGTCGGCGAAGAGGACGATCGGATCGTAGCGCGCGATCATCATCCCGCCATAGCCCATGCCATAATTCAGCAGCATGCCGAACGCGGCGATGCCCTTGCCGGATCGTGCCCCGGCGGACGGCGTCGTTTCCGCCTGGCCGCCCATAGCCACCGCCGCAGAGGGCGTGGCGGGCGGCGCGCTGGCTAGCGCGCCCGCCAGCAGGACGCAGGCCTGCGCGTCGCGGGGCGCGAGCGCGGCCGCCATCCGCTTTTCCATATCGCGATAAAGCGCGTCGGCCTTCGGATCGGCGCGCGTCGCGCCGATCGCCGCGCGAAGCTTCGCCCCGCCCGCTGCATCCCAGGCACGCATCTTGTCGGCCAGCGGCGGCCGATCGATCGTGGCGCATCGGGCGCGCAGATGATCGACCGCGATCAACGTTCCGATCGACTCCAGCACCTGCCGCTCCTGCATGTCGAGGGGCGGCGGGGCGGCGCGGAGGATGCCCCCTCCGCCGCCTGTCAGGACCGCGGTACACAGGATCGCGGAACAGACGGTCAAACCGGTGCGCATACGCCTCCCCTTTCGCAAGAGCGGGCGAAACATCGTCTATCCGCATGGACGCTTCATGACATCGCCCGCTCCAATCCGTTACCGCCCGCGCACGAATTCCGCCAGCCGGTCGAGGCTCTGGCTCCAGCCTTGCTTCATCCCGCCGAGCGCGCCGAGCACCAGCGCGCCTTCGGCGCGCTCGACCAGCGTGTGGAGCGTCATGCGCGTGCCGCCGCCCTCGGCCTCCTCCAGCGTCACCGTATTGCGGTTGACGATGCCCCAGCCGCCGTCGGGCGCCTCGAACGCCTTGGTCAGGAACACCAGCCGGTGCGGCGGATCGATCTCGACATATTCGCCGCCCATCATGTGCCCGCCCCAGCCGGGGCCCGCCATGTGCAGCTTGATCTCGCCGCCGGGGCGCACGTCGAGCACGTGGATCACATTCTCGCAATCGGCCGGGCCCCACCATCTGGCGAGATGATCGGGATCGGTGAAGCAGGCGAAGACCATCGCCGGCGGCGCGTCGAACGTCCGCGTCAGCGTCATTTCATAGCCCGCACCCAGCGGTTTGGCTTCACTGGCCATCGTCAAACCTCCTTCTTCTGCAATTCGGCGAGATATTGATCGAGCCGGTCGAGGCTCTGCTCCCAATGATCGCGATAGGCGTCGAGCCAATCGGCCACCGCCTTGAGCGCGGCCGCCTCCAGCTTCGCCGGGCGCGACTGGGCGATCCGGCTGCGGCTGATCAGCCCGGCTTTCTCCAGCACCTTGAGATGCCTGGTCACCGCCGGGCCGCTGATCGCGAACGGCCGCGCGAGCTCGCCGACCGCCGTCTCGCCGCGGGCAAGCCGCGCCAGGATCGCGCGCCGCGTCGGATCGGCCAATGCGGCGAAGGTGGCGGAAAGCGGGTCGGCGGCGACATCCATAATTTAACCGATTCGTTATTTATCTGATCGGTTAAATGAAGAGGGGCCGCGCGTCAATCCGCCGCTATCGCAGCGCCGCCCGCAATTCCGCCGCCGTCCCCCCTGTCGCCAATCTTCTCCGCCGCCGTGATCGCGCCGATGATCGCCCGCGCCGCCGCCAGCCTCCTCCAGTTCCTTGGTCGCGCGCGTGCCCTTCGCCATCCCGATCGGATCCCTCCTGAATATTGTACCGCAACCGGAATCTTTTCCGTATTATGACCCTATCGCCGCCGAGGCGGTCGCCCGATCATATGTGGCAAGTAAACCACGCCCCGTCGGGCATTTTCGCTGATCCGCTGACGCCTGATCTACAGTCGTTGACAGCCCCCGGCGCCTCGGTAACCATTCGGTCATAAACAGGAGGGGTGCCCACCGGTAGAAATTTTCGGGGGTTATCCATGAAGAACCACGTTCATAACCGGCTTTCCAAGTATATCCTTCGCACCGGCTCGGCCATTGCCGCGCTGACGATGAGCGCCAGCGCTTACGCCCAGGATGCCACGCCCGCCCCCGCTTCTGCGCCGGCCGCCGAAGAAGCCGACACGGTCGACACCGTCGTCGTCATCGGCACGCGGCGTACGGGTCGCACGCTCGTCGATTCCGCGTCGCCGGTCGACGTGATCAGCGCTGCCGAGCTGCAGACGCAACCCAGCGCGAATATCCTGGACTCGCTCAAGAATATCGTCCCGTCCTTTTTCGTTGCGCAGAACACGATTGCCGATGCCTCAAGCTTCGTTCGCTCGCCTTCGCTACGCGGCCTGCCGGGCGACGAAGTGCTCGTGATGCTGAACGGCAAGCGCTACAACCGCTCGGCGTTGGTTCAGGTCTATTCGGGTGGCGACACGGGCCTGTCCTATGGCGCCCAATCGGCCGACCTCTCGGCGATCCCCGCGATCGCGATCGACAATCTTCAGGTGCTGCGCGACGGCGCCACCGCGCAATATGGCTCGGATGCCATTGCGGGCGTACTCAATTACGGCCTGCGGAAGGATGCGGGGTTCGAGGTTCAGGGCCGCTATGGTCAATATTACAAGAATGACGGCGACAGCCGCCAGATCGCGGCCGATATAGGCGTCAAGCTCGGCGAGGCCGGTTTCATCAACGTCGCCGGCGAATATAATGACGATCTTGGCACCAGCCGCGGTAAAACCCGTCCGTCCGCCGCAACCTTCGCCGCGAACAACCCGACGCTGGCCAGCCAGATACCCAATTATCCGGGGCCGGCGCAAATCTGGGGTACGTCGCCGTCGCACGGCTGGAAGATCCTGGGCAATGCCGGCTATGATGTGACGGAGAACAGCTCGATTTACGCGGTCCTCAACGTCGCTCGATCGCACACTGACGAGAGCTTCAATTATCGCCCGTCGGTCACCGCAACCGGGCTGGTGGCCAACAATGGCACAGCCGACTTCACGACGAGCAACGGCCGCAACGGCTCCTTCAATCCCGTCTATCTGACGCCCTGCCCAACCGGCAATGCGACCTGCCCGACCGGCGGCTTCCTTGCGACCGGCGCCACCTTCAGCGCTGCCACGCTGTACCCGGCAGGCTTCACCCCGCGCTTCGTCGGGGTCACCAAGCAAGCCTATGGCACGATCGGATACAAGGGTGAGCTCGACAATGGCTTCACCTGGGACCTTTCGGGTTCGTTGAGCCGCAACGTGCTGACGCTGTCGATGTATAATTCGATCAGCCCGTCCTACGGCCCGACGACGCAGACGAGCTTCCAGTTCGGCGACCTGATACAGAAGGAAGCCGACGCCAACCTCGATTTGACCTATCCGCTCGAAGTCGGGTTCGCGAGCCCGATCACCCTTTCGGGCGGCGCTGAATATCGCCGCGAAACCTACAAGGCGACTACGGGCGACGAACAATCCTATGGAGCCGGCCCATTTGCGGTGGGCCGGCCGCTATACACCGAAACCTCGCCGGGCAGCGGCGTCTATACTCAAACCGGTACGTCTGCGGCGCAATCGCCGGCGGCTTCCGGCTATGGCGGCACCAGCCCAGCCGCAGCCGGCTCGTGGAGCCAGAAGAGCTGGGGCGTCTATGTCGGCGCCGAGACCGATATTATCGACACCGTCACCGTCGGCGTGGCCGGCCGTCACGAACATTACAGCAATTTCGGCAACGCCGATGTCGGCAAGGTCAATGCGATCTGGAAGGCCACGCCGTGGTTCTCGCTGCGCGCCACGGTCGGCACCGGCTTCCACGCGCCTTCGCCGGGCCAATCGCATGACTCGATCCTGACGACCAACTTCATTGCCGGCAATCAGGTCCAGACCGGCACCTACCCGGTCGATAACGTGATCGCGCAATATTATGGCGCGAAGCCGCTGAAGCCGGAGAAGGCGACAAACTTTGGTTTCGGTACCGTATTGCAGCCGACCAGCGGCGCCACGCTGACGATCGACTATTACAATATCAAGGTGAAGAACCGCATCTTCATCTCGCAGCCATTCTCGGTGACGGCGGCGGACGTGGTGGCCAATCCCGATCTGGCTGCGGTGGGTGCGGGCGGTAACGTCAGCTACTTTACCAACGGCCTCGACACCCGCACCGCCGGGATCGACGTCGTCGGTTCGTATCGCACGCGCTTCGCCGCCGGCTCGCTCAACCTGACGCTCGCCTACAATTACAACAAGAGCAAGGTGATCAGCTCGGATGCCAACGTGATCAGCACGGCGCAGATCATGAACGTCAAGCATCTCGCGCCGAACAACCGCGTCGTCGGCTCCGCCAACTGGTCGAAGGGCGCATTCAGCGTCAACGTCCGCGAAAATTATTACGGCTGGTGGCTGAACGCGGTCGACTATCCGACCGTCCAGGATAGCGCCGGCAATACGACCAGTGCACAGAAGTTCGGCGCCCGGTTCACGAGTGATTTGGACGTCAGCTACACCTTCATGGAGCATTACACGCTGACGATCGGTGGCACCAATCTGTTCAATTCGCACCCCGAAAAGGTCGCGGCCAGCACCTTCAATCCGATTTACGCGCTCACCAACAGCACCGCGGATGGCCAGGTCTATCCGCGCAATGGCGGGCCGTTCGGTTTTAACGGCGGCTTCTATTATGCCCGCCTGCGGGTCAAATTCTGACCTTTCGATCCAGAAAGCCGATTGAGAGGGGGGCTGCGGCCCCCTTCTCTTTGCCCGGAGACACGTGATGAGCGGGAGGAAGGCCTTGCTGGCGTGGTTGGCCATATTCGGCATAGCGACGGCAGCGCCGGCCGCATCGCCGCTGCCGGTTGCCGCCGAACATGGCATGGTCGTCACGGCGCATCACCTGGCGACGCAGGCGGGCCTCGACGTGCTGAAATCCGGCGGCAATGCCGTCGATGCGGCCGTGGCCGTCGGCTATGCGCTGGCCGTGACCTTTCCCGAAGCCGGCAATCTGGGCGGCGGCGGCTTCATGGTCGTCCGCTTTCACGATGGCCGCACAGGCTTCATCGATTTTCGCGAAACCGCCCCGATGGCCGCGACCGCGACGATGTTCCAGGACAAGAACGGCAACGTCCGGCCGGGCCTTAGCACACGCGGCTATCTCGCCGTTGGCGTACCCGGCACCGTTGCGGGTCTGGAACTCGCCCGCGGCAAATATGGCACCCGAACGCGTGCCGAATTGATGGCACCGGCGATCCGTCTGGCACGCGACGGCTTCGTGCTCGATCAGGGCGACGCCGACCTGCTCGCCGAGGGTGCGGAAGATTTTCGCAAGGACGAGCCCAGCGCGTCGATCTTCCTCAATCAGGGCAGGCCCTGGACCGCTGGCGAAAGGCTGGTGCAATCCGATCTCGGCAAGGTGTTGACGCGGATCGCGGATGAAGGCCCATCGGCTTTCTACGACGGAGCGATCGCGGCGCAGATCGTCGCTGCCAGCAAAGCGCATGGCGGCATTATCGCTCGGGCTGATTTCGCGCGCTATCAAGCACGCGAGATGGCCCCGCTCGAGTGCGACTATCACGGCTGGCACATCATCTCCGCCCCGCCCCCAAGCTCGGGCGGCGTCGTATTGTGCGAAACGCTCAACATTCTCGAGGGCTATCCGGTCGCCGCGATGGGCTTTCGTTCGGCGGCCGGCACGCATTATCTGGTGGAGGCGCTGCGCCGCGCTTATCATGATCGCAACCTCAACCTCGGCGATCCGAGCTTCGTCCACGCCGACATCGCCCGCTTCACGGACAAGGCGTATGCCGCGACGCTTCGCCAGGGCATTGCCGCCGATCGTGCGACGGCTTCGTCCAGTCTGCCCGCGCCCGGTCTCGGCGAGGAAGGCCGGCATACGACCCATTATTCGATCGTCGACAAGGACGGCAACGCGGTCTCGGTCACCTACACGCTCAATGACTGGTTCGGTGCCCGGGTGACGGCGGCGGGCACAGGCATCCTGCTCAACGATGAGATGGACGATTTTTCGTCCAAGGTCGGCGCGCCCAACATGTACGGACTGGTCGAGGGTACCAACAATGCGATCGCGCCGGGCAAGCGGCCGCTCAGTTCGATGACCCCGACGATCGTCGCGCATGACGGTAAATTGGCGATGGTCATCGGCACGCCTGGTGGCAGCCGCATCCCCACCGCCGTGCTGCAAGTGATGCTGAATGTGATAGACTATGGCATGAACCTGCAGGAGGCGGTCGACGCGCCGCGTATCCATCACCAATGGCTGCCCGACGTGATCGACTATGAACGCTTCGCCCTCAGCGCCGATACCATCGCAGCGTTGAAGGCGATGGGATATGATGTGCGCGAGCAGGGCTACGAAAACCATATTGCCGCCATCCTGGTCGGTGCGCCCGGGGTGAAGATGCCGCCGGTCGGGGCCAATCGCCTCTACGGCGCGATCGATCCGCGTCTGCCGGTTGGGCTGGCGGCGGGATATTGAATTGGACGCGGCGATGAACGGCTTCACCCACCGCCTGGCGCGGATGGATGACCTCGAACCGCTCCGGGCGCTCATGCGCCGCGCGATCGCGGAGCTCCAGCGTGGCTTCCTGACGCCGGAGCAGATCCGCACCAGCCACAAGGTGATGGGTCTCGACACCCAATTGGTGCAGGACCAGACATATTTCCTGGTCGAGAAGGACGGAGTTCTGGCGGGATGCGGGGGCTGGAGCTTCCGCGCAACGCTTTATGGGGGCGACGATAGCGCCATCGCGCGCCAGCCGGCCCGGCTCGATCCCGCGACCGACGCCGCCAGGGTTCGCGCCATGTATACCGATCCCGCCTTCGCGCGGCAGGGCGTGGGCAGCCTGATCATCGGATTGTGCGAAGCCGCTGCGCAGGCCAACGGCTTTCAGCGCGCCGAATTGATGGCCACTTTATCGGGCGAGCCGCTCTATCGCCGCCTCGGCTATGTCCCGGTCGAATATATCCAGTCGGCCGCTTTCGATGGCGTGCGCGTGCCGCTCATCCGGATGGGCAAGACGCTGCGCAGCGCAGCGCCACGACAATTGGGCGCCGAATTGCGTAGCTGAGCAATCGGCGGCATCCCGATCCGGGCGCGCCGCGCTAACCGCGCGGACAATGATCAGCGGGTCAGCTTCTGGTAGGCGCCTGCCCCAGGCGATCGGTCGCGTCGCGCTGGTCGGCTCGCCGAGCAGGAGGACGTTGCCGCCCTCGTTGAGCATCTTCGCCTTTGCACTTGGTAGAGATGCCAATCGGCGCGGGAGCGTCAGCGGGAGATGGTCAGATGGCGTGCAAGCTTTGGGTGCGTTTGCTCAGCGAGAGGATTGACGATCGTGAGGCCCCTGGCGACGAATCCGTGCTGCATATCCTCGGACAAAAGCAGTGAGCAGCCCGCCTCGGCAGCGGCGGTCACG
>DATMIP010000217.1:0-10320 GCA_035554515.1 Sphingomonas sp.
ACGAATTGGGTGCCGGGGTTCTCTACTATGTGGAGGGCAATACCATGCTTTCGACGAGCCTTATCCTGCTCGACGATTTCTGGAAGTTCGTTGCCGCGCGCTTTCCGGGCAATGTGCTGATCGCCTTGCCGCGCAAAGATCAGCTCTTCCTGTTCGATGATGACGGGAACGCTGCGTCGCGAGCCGCCATTCGACGGCTTATCGATGTGACGTTCGAAGACAATTTCAATCTCCTTTCGCGGCGGCTGTATGCGCGGCGCGGGGGAACGATCGTGGCCGTGACAGATTGATCGCCAGGGATCGTTCGGCGTGGCAAATCAGCGTCCGCCTGAAGGCCACCATTTCCGCAGCCAGGCGATCAGTTTTGCGATTTCCTCAGGGTTGAGTTCGCGCGCTTCGTTGAGCGCGGGCATTTTCGGCCAGCCGGCGTCGGTCACGTCGATGCCGTCATAGCCGCGGCCGCCTTCATAGCGCGGGATGACGTGGAAATGGACGTTTGGGTCGACCATCATCAGCATCAGGTAATTGATCTTCGCCGGCGCTACGGCCTTGTGCAGCACGCCTTCCAGATGTTTCGTTACCGTCGCCAGTTCGGCGAAAGCCTGGGGCTTGAGATCGGGAAAGGCGGTGGCCTCCGACTTCGCGGCGAGGATCAGCGAGCCAAGCGTCGGCTGCGCGGGACGCAGCAGGACAACCCAATGCGCATATTCCGCGACCAACGTGGCGGGATAGCCGAACTTGCGGATCGTCGCGTTCATGCCGGTTCGTCCAGCCAGCTCGTGATCGGGCGCCCGCGCCGATACGCCCATTCCGCCTGGAGAAGGCGGACGAAATGGACGAGGCAGCTGATCACCGTCCACCACGCCACCGCGTTGAGTCCGATGTCGGGGCGGGCGAACAACAGGGCGACGAACAGGATCACCATGTTCGGATTGCGCCGCGCGGTGATCAGCCGGAATTGCGAATCGAACCGCTCCCAGATGTGGATGTGCATCTTGAAACGGCGGATGAAGATGCCTTCGATCAGGCGCTGGATGAGATAGCCCGCGATCATCACGCCCATCACGAACACGAAATCCTCGTGCGATAGCGCCAGACCCCAGGCCGACAGGCCGACCGCCCACGCCCACCACCAGAAGAGAGGGTGGACCAGGTCGATACCGTGATCGAAGATATTGCCCCAATGGCTCGAGGTGATTGTGCAGCGGGCGAGCTTCCCGTCGACCGTGTCGAGCACCATGAAGACGAAGCCGACTGCGAGACCCGTCCAGTAATAACCATGCCAGAAAGCGATTGTCGCGAGCAGGCAGCCGACGGCGCCGATCATCGTCACCATGTTCGGCGTAATGCCCAGCCGCGCGGCGATGCGCGTCAGGATCAGCGCAAGTTCGGGCCACAGATACTTGGTCAGGAGATCGGTGACGCCCTTATAGGCGCCATAATAGCTCTTGCGCTCGATCGAGGGGGCCGTGGCGGGGATCAGCCGCTCAAGGAATGGCTCCTCGCGCTTGCGCAAGGTCTTGTTGTAGAACTGCCGATGGTCCTCCATCGCAATGCGCTGCAGGTCGGTAGCTTCGCGGCGGATGAAGGCGTCCGCCGCGCGCTTGTCCTCGGTCAACGCCATCACCGGGATGCCACCCACGGTCAGGACGGTTTCGGGACGCGCGAGCATGAAATCGATCCATTGCACGTCGAACGCATAGTCGCTGTCGATCAAGAGCCGCGCGCCGACTGCGTCGGGGCCTGCTATGGTCAAACCTCCCTGGCGCGCGATGCGGGAGACGCGCGTCGCCGGCGTCAGCCCCCAAAGCCTGGTCTCGTTCGATCCGATTAAGGTGACGCCGGGCGCACGGTCTGCAAGCATACGGTCCAGCTAAAGTGCCGCAGCTCGGTCCGCAACCTCGTCCGCCCGCTCGGCGAGAGCCCCAGCAATCGTCGTGGCATAGAGATCGGCAATGCGCCCGGTGTCATAGAAGAAGGCGCGATCTTCGGGCATCACACGCCGATCGGATATTTGCCGCAGCAGGGCGGCGGCAAGGGCATCGATATCCTGCCCCTCGAACAGGACGCCATAGCGTCCGTCTTCCAGCACATCGGCCGCGTCCCCTGCCAGCCGCGAGGCGACGACGGGAGTTCCGACTGCCATCGCCTCCAGCAAAGCGAGCGACGAGCCTTCCCAACGCGACGGCAAGGCGAACACGTCCGCACGGCTCAACCAGGCGAACACATTGTCGGTCTCGCCCGCCAGCAGGAAATCAGCGCTGAAGCCGGCCGCCAGCGCGTGCATGCGGGCCTGTTCCGCAGACGTGCCACCGCCGATGATGATCAGCCGCAGGCGGCGGCTGCGACGTGCGATCTCGACCGCGCCGATCAGGAGTTCCAGATTCTTCTGTGGACGGAGCCGGCCGATGGCGACGACGATCGGTATGTCGTCCTCCAGCCAGGGATGTGGGGCATCGGCCTGGCTGAGCTCCAGTGCTTGCCGTCGATCGACCCCGCTCGGGATCGTCACCGCATGGCCGCGCCTTACCGCGTCCGCGAAGAGATCATGCCGCCCCATCGCGGTCCCGACCAGGATCAGACGGGCGGCGTCGTGCATCAGCCGGCGGATCCAGAAGCGGCGTAAAGCACTGTCCTTCTTCACCGGGCCGGCGACTTCGTTGCTGATCCGATAGATGCGGGCCACATGGGAAAGACCCTGGCAGGCGAGGAAAATGGTGGGATGGCCCAGGACGCCCATCGAGAGGAGGAGACCGGGCCGCTGGGCGCGAAGCCAGCGGCGGAGACCCGGAATCGCGGCAAAGCGCGAGTGACGACCCTGTCGCTCATTGAGCACGACGAGTCTGAAAGGCGCCCGCTCGGCTTCGGCGCGAAAGAAACCCGTGCCATAGGCGGCGACGACGGTGGTTGGGAACCGTTCGGCCAGCAGCCGGGCGTAGGTCAGGGTATCCCGCACCACGCCGCTCGACCGGAAGTCATGAATGTAGATGTATAGGCCTGTCATGGTTGGCGCTCAGCGCGCCACGACGGCCTGGCGCGACCGTAATGGAGGGCGTGAATGGATCTGGCTGAGTTTATCTACCATGCGAAAAAGGCCTATTCGATCTATCCTGGGGTGCTGCATCCTGTCTCCGGCCGGTTCCTGCACGATCATTATGTCCGTCGCGCTACGGTGCGCGGGTCGGTGCGCTTGTTACTCGACGCGCTGGTTGGACTGGGATTTCATGCCTGGATACCCTGGCGTGCGCGCCGGGTGCAGCGCCGGTTCGGGCTCGACGACGCATGGCGCAGCCGTGCGGAGCGCATAGCCCATGCGCGCTTCGCCGATCCCAACGACATCGCCTTGTTCCGGATTGAAAGGGCGGAAGAGCTGGATGGCTATATCCGGCGGTTCGAGGATGCGGCGCTCAACCGGATAATCAACGCTCCCGGGTGGACTTCCGGCTGCGTGCTCGCGGACAAGGTCGCCTTCTATCGCCGCTGCGTCGCGGCCGGACTGCCGCACCCGCAGGTTGTGGCGACCCTGAGCGGGAACCGGGTGGAACTGATTTCAGCGCCCGGCGACTGGCCGCTGCTGCTCAAGCCGGCGCGCGGCGAGGGCGGCCGCGGGGTCGCGTTTCTCCCGAGCGCCTCTGCAATGGCTGGCGACCCCGATGCCCTCACAGCCTGGCTGTCGACCGTCGTGCCGGGTCGCGGCGGCGTCTGGATCGTCCAGCGTCGGCTGGCCGCGCACGCGAATATCGTCCCGCTGGCGCTCCACGCGCTCACAACGGCGCGGATCACCACGATCCTGAACGAACGGGGCGATCCCGAGCCGGTGAGCGCGGTGCTGCGCTTTGCGTCCGATCCCGTGGCGCAGGTGGACAATATGAAAGCTGGCGGCCTGCTCGCTCCTATCGACATCGCATCGGGTGCGCTCGGCCTTGGCTGCAAGGGTTATGGCGGCGGGGATTATGAGCGGCATCCTGTGACGGGCGCGTCGATTGCGGGATTCCTCCTGCCCGATTGGCAGGAGGCCAAGGCGCTCGCCGTTCGGGCGCATCACGAGGCCTTTGGCGAATATGCGATGGTTGGCTGGGATATCGGCTTGTCCGATGTCGGCCCGATGCTGGTCGAAGGCAATTCCAAGCCGGGTGTGCTGATGCCGCAGCGGGCCGGCCGCGCGGGGCTGGGCGGGCAGCGTTATGGCGAGCTGCTGGCGCTGCAGCTCGCGCGCAAAGCTGCAACATAAACGTAGCGAACCTGTCGCCAAGCTGTCGCGCAAGCGACTTAGCGGATGGTCGCTCTGCCGGTCCGCCGGCGCGTTCGAGCGAGGCTTTGATCGCCATGCGACCTTTGCGCATCCCGGAGGCGGCGCGGCGCCAGCTGCGCATAATGTTTGTCGCGAAACATGCCAATTGGGATCGGGGCGTGCATCCCGAGGACGGCACCCACGCCGTCTATCATCGCGAGATACGCACGGTGCTGGAAGATCTGGGGCTCAACCTCCAGATCTCCGATCGTTACGAATCATTATTCGATCGGCCGGACGTCGATTTCGTTTTCCCGCTCCTTAATCGAGGCGGCTTCCTCAACTCCGAGATGTTGCTGCCGCTATTGTGCAGCCGGCACGGCATTCCCTATCTCGGTGCGAGCCCGATCCTGCGCGGCCTGTCGGACGACAAGCATCTGACGAAATTGGCGGCCCAGGCGCATCGCATCCCGACCGCTCCCTGGGCGATTTTCCGCCGCGGGGCGCCGCTCGATCGAAAAAAATGCCCGGCGGCGGAACGATGGGTGATCAAGCCGAACGCCTCGTCGGCCAGCTGGGGCATCTCGGCCGCGGATAATTGGGATGGCGTGCGCGACGCTATCGTGGCCCGTCACAAGGAAGGGCATGACGCGATCGTCGAGCCCTTCATCACGGGTCACGATATCGAAATGTCCGTGATTACGGTGAACGATCAGCCCGTGATCCTGCCTACCCAGATTGTACTCCAATCCGATCCTTCCGCGCTCAGGAGCTACGGAGAGAAGCGCAATCTGCGGCCCGATCAATCCTATTCCATCCAACCGTTCAACCATCCCGAACTGCTCGAACAGGTCGAAATCTATACGAGGCGGCTGATGGGAGAATTCGTGCCGTTCGATTACGGGCGTTTCGAGTTCCGGCTGGACATCGCACGCGGCCAGATCGAATTCCTCGAGGTCAACCTCAATTGCAACCTCTGGTCGCGCAAGACAATCGCGATCGCCGCAGCGCAAGCGGGCTGGTCGCATCCGCAACTCATCGAAACCATATTGGCGGAGAGCCTGCGACGACAGGGACTGCTCGACATGGCGGTAGATCTTGCTGCCTGAGCGCTTCACGGCGATCGTCCTCGCGGCCCAACGTGCGGGCGAGATCAACGCGCTGGCCCATTCTTTCGGGATTACCCACAAATGCCTCGTCCCGGTCGCGGGACAGCCGTTGATCCGACATGTCGTCGCCGCGCTGGCGGCGACCCCCGGATTGCACGAGGTCCGCATTTCGGTCGAGCCCGAGCTCGTGCCGCAGGTCAGAGCGGCGATGGCCGGAATCGCTGTTGACCTCATCTTCATGCCCCCGGCCGATAATCTGGCGGACAGTGTCTATGGCTGCGTCCAGGGCGTCACCGAACCCGTGATCGTGACCACCGCCGACAACGTGCTTCTCCTGCCGGAATCAGTGACGGCGATGCTGCGCGCCCTGGGCGATGCCGACGGTGCCATCGCTCTGGCCGCGCGGCATTCGGTATTGACCGCCCATCCCGAGGGCCAGCGGCGCTTCTATCGGTTCGCGGACGATCATTATTCCAATTGCAATCTCTACGCGATCGCGGGGCCGAAAGCGTTGACGCTGGTCGAGGCGTTTCGCAGCGGCGGGCGATTCAAGAAGAATCCTCGTCGACTGATCATGACGATGGGATTGTTCAATCTGCTGCTGCTCCTGCTCGGCCGCGTTTCGCTGCGCGGTGCCGCGAAGCGCATCGGCCAGCGCTTCGGTATACGCCTGGCGGCCGTGGTGCTTCGGGACGGATCGCAGGCGATCGACGTCGACAATGCGCGCAGTCACAGTGTCGCCGAACAATTGCTGCTTGCCCGTGCTCCCCTCACCGCGGCCGCCTAAGGGCTTTCGCAACTGCACACTTGCTACTATCAGCCCCGCCCAGAGGTGGATCAATGGCTGAATTCGCGCTTCCCAGTAACTCGCGCATCAACGGCAAGCAGCGCAAGCACAAGGCGCCGGCCGATGCGAAGAATGTAAAAAGCTTCAAGGTCTACCGCTATGACCCGGAGGCGGGCGAAAATCCGCGTTACGACACGTTCGAGCTCGATCTCGACCAGACCGGACCGATGGTTCTGGATGCGCTCATCAAGATCAAGAACGAGGTCGACCCGACTCTGACCTTCCGCCGCTCGTGCCGCGAGGGGATTTGCGGTTCCTGTTCGATGAATATCGACGGCACCAATACGCTCGCCTGCACCAAGGCGATCGAGGATGTGAAGGGCGAGGTGCGGATCACGCCGCTGCCGCATATGGATGTGATCAAGGATCTGGTTCCCGATTTCACCCATTTCTATGCGCAATATGCCTCGATCAAGCCGTGGCTGCAGACCGTCACGCCCGAGCCTTCGGGCAAGGAGAGACTTCAGTCGCCGGAGGACCGTTCCAAGCTGGACGGTCTCTACGAATGCATATTGTGCGCCTGCTGCTCGACTTCGTGCCCGAGCTATTGGTGGAACAGCGACAAGTTCCTGGGCCCGGCGATCCTGCTCCAGGCCTATCGCTGGCTCGCCGACAGCCGCGACGAAATGACCGGCGAGCGGCTCGACGAGCTCGAGGATCCGTTCCGTCTCTATCGCTGCCACACGATCATGAACTGCGCCAATGTCTGCCCCAAGGGGCTGAGCCCGGCCCGCGCGATTGCCGAGATCAAGAAGATGGAGATGGAGCGGCAGCTCTGAAGCGGGCAAAGGCTGCTCGCTCTCCAAACCTGTTCGCCCTGAGCTGGTCGGAGCCTGTCCTGAGCGCCTGCCGCAGGCGGGCAGTCGAAGGGGGCCGTCCTTACGTGGCTTCCAAGAAAAGAAGTGCAGTGCTTCGACTTCGCTCAGCACGAACGGACGTTGTCGCGTGACCACCGTCCTTGCCCGCTATGAGCGGCTCGTCGCCGCGGGCGAGCTCAAGCCCGATCGGGATCAGCAGAGCGTCGCCACGCGGCTCGATACGCTGGCGCGTGCGCTGGAGGAACAGCCGACCCGGGGCAGCGTGCTGTGGCGGATGATGGGCCGAAAGCCCGATCCGGTACGCGGGGTCTATCTTTGGGGCGGGGTCGGGCGCGGTAAGTCCATGCTGATGGATCTGCTCTACCAATGCGCACAGGTTCGTCCCAAGCGCCGCGTCCATTTCCACGAATTCATGCTGGAGGTCCACGATCGGCTGCGCGTCGAACGCGCGAAGGAAGAGGGCGATCCGATCCCGCTGGTCGCCGCCGGCATCGTCGCCGAGGCTAAATTGCTCGCGTTCGATGAAATGGTGGTCAACAATACGGCTGATGCAGCCATTCTGAGCCGGCTGTTCACCGCGATCATCGACGCGGGGACGACGGTGGTTACCACCTCTAACCGGCCACCGGCGGATCTCTACAAGCATGGGCTCAATCGCGAGCTCTTCCTCCCCTTCATCGCGCTAATCGAGGACCGGCTAGACGTGATGCCCCTCAACGGGCCGAGCGATTACCGGCTCGATCGGCTTGCCGGCTTCCCGACCTGGTATACGCCGCTCGGCGACGCCGCGACGAGGGCGGTATCGGCCGCCTTTTACCGGTTGACCGATTACCCGCCCGAGGATGCGATCCATGTGCCCTCGTGCGAATTGAAGGTTCCTGGGGCGCGCACGCTGCACGTGCCCAAGGCGCTGAAAGGGGTTGGCGTCTTCTCGTTCAAGCGTTTGTGCGGTGAACCGCGCGGTTCGCCCGATTATCTCGCGATTGCGCGTGCGTTTCACACCGTCATCGTCGTCGGCATCCCGGTGATGGGACCCGACCGGCGCGATCAGGCGGCACGGTTCAAGGTGCTGATCGACGCGCTGTACGAACATAAGGTAAAATTGCTCGCCACGGCCGACGCCGAACCGCAATATCTCTACCCCGCCGGCGATGGCGCATTCGAGTTCGAGCGCACCGCTTCGCGTTTGATCGAGATGCAATCGGCCGATTATCTCGCCGAGGGCCATGGTCTTGCGTGAATAGCCGGCACGGAGCTACATTTTTGCACCTTTCCCCGGTTGAACCTCCGGCCGCATGGGTCTAAGCGGCCCCCGCAGCTCCGCGGTCGCCTCCTGTAGCGATCGCTCTCTCGCGCACTGGTTCAGCTGGAAAGGGTCGCATGGCTCGGAAGAAGATTGCGCTTATCGGCGCGGGCAATATCGGTGGAACGCTGGCGCATCTCGCCGCCCAGAAGGAATTGGGCGATATCGTCCTGTTCGACGTGGTCGAGGGCGTGCCGCAGGGCAAGGCGCTTGATCTGTCGCAATGCGGTCCGATCGAGGGTTTCGACGCGAAGATCAGCGGCTCGAACGATTATGCCGACATCGCCGGCGCGGACGTCATCATCGTCACTGCCGGCGTCGCACGCAAGCCGGGCATGAGCCGCGACGACCTGCTCGGCATCAACCTCAAGGTGATGAAAGCGGTCGGCGAGGGCATCAAGGCGAACGCGCCCGACGCTTTCGTGATCTGTATCACCAACCCGCTCGACGCGATGGTATGGGCGCTGCGCGAGTTTTCCGGCCTGCCGCACCACAAGGTGGTCGGCATGGCGGGCGTGCTCGATTCGGCGCGCTTCAGCCATTTCATCGCCGAGGAGTTCGGCGTCTCGGTCAAGGACGTGAACACGTTCGTGCTCGGCGGCCATGGCGACACGATGGTGCCCGTGGTCGAATATTCGACCGTCAACGGCATCCCGGTCCCCGACCTCATCAAGATGGGCCGCTCGACGCAGGAGCGGATCGACGCGATCGTCAAGCGCACGCGCGGCGGCGGCGGCGAGATCGTCGCTTTGCTCAAGACCGGTTCGGCCTTTTACGCGCCCGCGACCAGCGGCATCGCGATGGCTGAAGCCTATCTCAACGACCAGAAGCGGATCCTGCCCTGCGCGGCCTATGTCGACGGCAAATATGGCGTCGATGGCCTTTATGTCGGCGTGCCGGTCGTGATCGGGGCGGGCGGCGTCGAGGAGATCGTCGAGATCGCGCTCAACGACGAAGCCAAGGGCAACCTTCAGGTCTCGGTCGACGCGGTCAAGGAATTGCTGGTCGCGTGCCGGGGAATTGATCCGAGTTTGAACTAGCACGTCACCCCGGCGCAGGCCGGGGTCCAGATCCGCACGTAGAGCTGGATACCGGCCTTCGCCGGTATGACGGGAGGTGGAATGGATAGAGGTGGTTACGTCTACATCATGGCGAGCGGGCGAAACGGTACGCTCTATGTTGGCGTGACGAGTGCCTTGGTGAAACGGGTATACGAGCATCGAACCGATGCCGTTGAGGGCTTCACCAAGAAATATGGTTGCAAGACCTTGGTTTGGTTTGAAATGCACGATGGCATCGAGTCCGCAATCGTGCGGGAGAAGCAGATCAAGGAGTGGCGCAGGGCGTGGAAGCTGCGATTGATCGAAGCGACCAATTCCGATTGGAACGACCTGTTCCCGTCACTGATGTAGAACTGGATCCCGGCCTTCGCCGGGATGACGCAAAAGGAATACGGGTTTCCGATGTCGATCCTCGTTAACGCGAACACCAAGGTCATCACGCAAGGGATGACCGGCAAGACTGGCACGTTCCATACGAGGGCCGCGCTGGAATACGGCTCGCAG
This sequence comes from Sphingomonas sp., assembly GCA_035554515.1. Lineage (GTDB taxonomy): Bacteria > Pseudomonadota > Alphaproteobacteria > Sphingomonadales > Sphingomonadaceae > Sphingomonas_I. The sequence goes on from DATMIP010000217.1 coordinate 9,874, forward strand.
ATGGTCGGCGGCGTGACCCCGGGCAAGGGCGGCACGGTGCATGAGGAATTGGGCCTGCCCAATTTTGACACCGTCCAGGAAGCAGTCGAGAAGACCGGTGCCGATGCCTCGGTCGTGTACGTGCCGCCGCCCTTCGCCGCGGATTCGATCCTTGAAGCGATCGATGCGCAGGTTCCTTTGATCGTGTGTATCACCGAAGGTATTCCGGTGCTGGATATGGTCCGCGTCAAGCGCGCGCTGTCCGGCTCCAAGTCGCGCCTCATCGGGCCGAACTGCCCGGGGGTGCTGACGCCGAACGAGTGCAAGATCGGGATCATGCCCGGCAATATCTTCTCCAAGGGCTCGGTCGGCGTCGTGTCGCGCTCGGGCACGCTCACCTATGAGGCGGTGTTCCAGACGACCAATGCGGGCCTTGGCCAGACGACGGCCGTAGGCATTGGGGGCGAT
>DATMIP010000218.1:0-15722 GCA_035554515.1 Sphingomonas sp.
ACCAAGCCGGGCGCACCCTTCCTGTGTATCGAGCCATGGCAGGGTCTTGCCGACCCGCAAGACTATGCTGGTGAATTCCGGGACAAGCCCTGGGTCGTCATGGTGCCACGCGGTTCGACCCGCGATTTCACGATGACCATCCGGCTGAACCGTTAGGCCATGGCCGCTCCCCCGCCACCATCGGGCGGATCGCAATCGATCCGTGGCAGTTATGAGCAGGGAATGTCCCCCGCCATTGCGCATATCAACCGGCTCGGCACCGCCGTGCCCGACCATGAGGTTCACGGTCTTTTCGTCGAATGGGCGTTGTCGCGGATTACCAGCGATCGCGATTCAAGGCTGTTCCGTCGCATGGCCGAGCGGTGCGGCATCGGCCATCGCTGGTCGGTGCTCGAGCCTCCCCCCGGCGGAACGCAGATCGACGGCGGTTTCTATGGGGCCGGCATGCCGCCCACTTCGGCGCGCATGCACGCTTATGCCGAAGGCGCGCCACGGCTCGCGCTCGCCGCGATCGCAAAGCTCGGCGCGCTGGGGGAGATCAGCCATGTCGTCGTCGCCAGCTGCACCGGCTTCGTTGCGCCCGGCATCGACCAGATCATCGCGCGTGAGCTCGGCTTGCCGCCCACGGTAGAGCGCACATTGGTCGGCTTCATGGGCTGTTACGCTGCGGTCGCGGCCTTGCGCGTCGCCAATCATATCGTGCGATCGACGCCCATGGCGCGCGTGCTGGTTGTAATGGTCGAACTGAGCACGCTTCACCTGCAGGGCACGACCGAACTCGAACCCTTGCTGGCGATGCTCCAGTTCGGCGACGGCGCCGCTGCGACGATCGTCAGCGCCGAGCCGGCCGGCCTGGCGATCGACCGTTTCTTCGCGCACACATTGCCCGACAGCGCCGACCTGATCCGCTGGGCGATCGGCGACGAGGGCTTCACCATGCATCTCGATGGCGCCGTGCCCAGCCGGATCGGGGAGGCGCTGCACGATCAGGCCACGCGAAGCGCTCTGGTGGGCGACGAACCGGTCGATTGCTGGGCGGTCCATGCCGGTGGCCGATCGGTGCTCGACGCGGTCGAACGCGGGCTCGGCCTTCCGCCCGAGGCGTTGGCGCCGTCGCGGGGCGTGCTCGCCGATTGCGGCAATATGTCATCGGCAACGATCATGTTCGTGCTCGAACGGATCCTTGCGGGACGGCCGGTCGAAAACGGCGTGGCGATCGCCTTCGGCCCGGGGCTCGCGGCCGAGGGTTTTCACTTCCGGCATGCGGCATGAGCCTCGCGGTCCGATCGCGCGCGGCCGAGCAGATGGACGCCGACGATCTCGATCCGGCGACCTATGCTCGCGTCCTTGCCGATCTCGGCCGCGTCAACGCCATCACGCTCGCCCGGCGGCCAACGCTCTCTTTCATCAGGCGCGCGCTCGGCGCCCGGACCAGCTTCAGGCTGCTCGACGTCGGGTTCGGCCATGGCGATATGTTGCGCAGCATTGCCCGCTGGGCGGCGCGCCAAGGGATCGACGCGACATTGATCGGGGTCGATCTCAATCCCAATTCGGCCCCCGCCGCAGCCGCGGCAACCCCGCCTGGCATGCCGATTAGCTATCGCACCGGCGACTATGCCGAATATGCGGGCGAGGAGTTCGACCTGATCATATCGAGCCTCGTCGCGCACCATATGAGCGATTCCGAGCTGGTCGCCTTCCTGCGTTTCATGGAAGCGGAGGCGCAGTGCGGCTGGATGGTCAACGACATCCACCGCCACGCGCTGGCACATTTCGGCTTTCCCCTGCTGGCGCGCGCAATGCGCTGGCACCGAATCGTGCGCGAGGATGGCACGCTTTCGATCGCGCGCGGCTTCCGTCCCGACGAATGGCTGCCGTTGCTCGCGGAAGCAGGCATGAAACGCGGCGTCGCCACGGTCGTTCGTCGCTTCCCGTTCAGGCTGTGCGTCGAACGTCTCCGCTGATCGTCGGCGGCGGCCCGGCAGGGTCGGCGGCGGCGATCACGCTCGCGCAGAATGGCGTGCGCGCCGAACTTGTCGAACGGACCACCCAGCCACACGACCCCGTTTGCGGGGGCTTCCTCGGATGGGATGCGATCCGCACGCTCGAGCGGGTGGGGATCGATCCATGGGCGATCGGCGCACGTGCGATCAGCCATGTGCGGATAATCGCGGGCAAGGCTCAGGCGGAGGCGCCGTTGCCGCATCGCGCCGCCGGATTGTCCCGGCGAACGCTCGATATCGCCCTGCTGGGTGAGGCCGCACGCCTGGGCGTTTCAGTGCGCCGGGGGGTGACGGTGCGCCGGATCGACGAAACCGGCGTCCGTTTCGCGGATGGCGCGTCGTGCAACCCCGAAAGCCTGTTCCTCGCCACCGGCAAATATGAATTGCGCGGGGCCCAGCGCGGTGCCGGCGGGCGGGCCCGCGTCGGGCTGCGCACGACCTTGCCCGCCGATCCCGATCTTGACGGGTGGATCGAGCTCCATTTGCTGGACGGCGGATATGCCGGATTGCTGACCCAGGATGACGGCCGCATCAACCTCTGCCTGTCGGTCGCGGAGAGATGGCTGGCCGGTGCCGGAGGCTCGCCCGACCGATTGCTCACCCGCCTGGCCGACGAGGCTCCCCGGCTTGCAGAACGCCTTTCGGGGGAAACGGGAGCATGGTCGGCGATCGCTGCCGTGCCCTATGGATGGCGCGCACGCGGCACGATATCCGGTCGCTTCCGCATCGGGGACCAGGCGGCGGTGATTGCCTCCCTCGCCGGCGACGGCATCGCGATCGCGCTGGCGAGCGGCCGTGCCGCCTCCCTCGCCTGGCTGGAAGGCGGATCGGGCGCGGCCACCGGGTTCCAGCGCCATTTCGCCCGCCGCGCCGCTGTCCCGATCAGAGCCGGTGAAGCGCTTCGCGCGCTCGCCGAACGCCCTTCGCTCGCCCGTCGGCTGGTACCGCTTCTCGCGGCAATCCCGGGCTCGTACGGCATCGCGGCGTTGCTGACGCGGATCGAACCTTGATGCCTGGTGCGTTCAACCGGACGCGGCCGCCGGTGTGGTGGGGTTGTAACACAGATTGTTAAGCGATAATCCGGCTGCATCCCCATGCCCGATCCGAAAAGTCCTTCCGCGCCCCGGCGCGCCCGCCGGATCGGCCGCATGATCTTCCGCATAGGACTGCTTGGATTCGTTACCGGCCTGATCGCGCTGGTGATAGCGGTGTTGGTGACGATGGCTTCGCTGCCCTCGTACAGCGACCTTACCCAGAAACCCAATGGCCAGACGGTCCGGGTCCATGCCGCCGACGGATCGTTGCTCGTCTCGCTCGGACCAAGTTATGGTGACTGGCTGACCTATGATCGCATCCCGCCGGTGATGCGCGACGCGATCGTCTCGGTCGAGGATCGCCGGTTCTACAGCCATCCCGGGATCGATCCGGTCGGTGTGGCGCGCATGGTGTGGGTCGCCAAGCGGCTGCACGACAATGGCCGCCGCCTGCAGGGCGCCTCGACCATCACCCAGCAGCTTGCGCGCAACATATTCCTTACCAGCGCCTACAGCGTCGGCCGCAAGTTCCGCGAAGCGATCCTCGCGCTTGCGCTCGAACGCAAATTCACCAAGCAGCAGATCCTCGAACTCTATCTCAACCGCGTCTATTTCGGCGGCGGCGCCTATGGCGTGGACGCCGCGAGCCGCAAATTCTTCGGCCATCCGGGCGATCGTCTCAACCTCGCCGAGGCCGCGATCATCGCGGGCCTCGTCAAGGCGCCATCGCATTATTCGCCCTCGGCGGATGCGCAGGCGGCCCGCGATCGCGCCAAGGTGGTGCTCGAAGTGATGATCGACGCGGGTTCGATCACCCCTGCACAGGCCACGCGTGCGCGTCTCAACCAGGTTGTGTTCGCGCCCGAACCCAAACAGAATAGCGTGCGCTATTTCACCGATTGGGCACTCCAGCAGCTCGATACCCTGATCGACGAGCCCAACGCCCCGCTCGATATCTGGACCACGCTCGACCTACGCATGCAGCGCGCCGCCGATGATTCGATCCGCAGCAATACCCCTGCGGGCCTGCAGGGGGCGCTCGTCGCGATGGAGAATGACGGGGCCGTCCGCGCCATGGTTGGCGGGACCGATTATGTGTCGTCGATCTACAATCGCGCCACGCAAGCCCAGCGCCAGCCTGGCTCCGCCTTCAAATTGTTCGTCTATCTGGCCGCGCTGGAGGCGGGATTGAAGCCGGGTGACCCGGTGGTCGATCAGGCGATCACGATCGACAATTGGACCCCGCGCAACAGTTCGCGCAAATATCTCGGGCAGATCGACGTCCGCAATGCCTTCGCTTTCTCGATCAACACCGTCGCCGCCGCGATCGGCCAGAAGGTCGGCTTTGATACCGTCGCCGACATGGCGCATCGCTTCGGCATCACCACGCCGATCAACACGCACCCCTCGATGGTGCTCGGTACTTCGGACGTGCGCCTGATCGACATGACGCGCGCATTCGCCGCGATCTCCGCCAACGGCACCGCGGTCACGCCCTATGGCATCACCAAGGTCAGCACGAGCGACGGTACGGTGCTGTACGAACATGCCGGGGAACAGCCGCGCGTGCTGGTCGCGCCCTTCGTGGCCGCCGAAATGACCGATCTTCTCCAGACCGCGGTGAATACCGGCACTGCGCGCGCCGCCCAGATCGGCCGGCCGGTGGCGGGCAAGACCGGCACGACCTCTTCCAACAAAGACGGCTGGTTCCTTGGATTTTCGTCGGGCCTGACGACGGGTATATGGATGGGCCGCGACGACGCCAAGCCCATTCCGGGCCTGCAGGGCGGCCGCAACCCGGCAAAGGCCTTTTCGGCTTTCATGCAGGTCGCGCTCAAGACCCGGCCCGTGCAGAATTTCCAGACCGAGGTTACGCTTCCCGAATGGCAGCTCGAGCCGGACGAGGAAGCTTATTATGGCGATCCTGATCAGCAGATGGGCGATAATATCGCTGTGCCCGATGCCGAGCCTGCCGACGGAACCCCGCCAGAAGATGACACGGTCCCGGTACCCGACGACCAGCCCGCGGTGGCGCCACCCACCGCGGCGCCGCGCCGCCCACCGACGGCCGATCGCCCTCCGACAACGGCCGTGCGCCAGCCCCAGATCGATCAACGCTGGCTCGACAATGTCCTGAAAGACCAACCGCGCCAGCCGCACTGAGACGTAAACGCTCCGGTTCGGAAGATTCTTACCGCCCCAGTCTTTGCATCGTCGCGCCGTGCGCCTTGAGCCAGGCGCGTTCGATCGTCGGCGCGCGCCCAAGCAGGCGCTCCACCGCTGCGTGGAATTCGGGTCCGTGATTCATATGCAGCCGATGCGCCACTTCGTGCGCCACGGTCGCCTCGCGGACCGCTGGCGGCATGAGGATCAAGCGCCAGCTATACGCGATATCTCCGCTTGAGGAGCAACTGCCCCAGCGCGTGCGCGGATCGCCGATCCGCACGCGGCCGACCTCCACCCCGGCCCGCGCCGCGATCAACCGCGTTTCCGCATCCAGCCGCCGTGCCGCTTCGGCGCGCAGCCAGCGCAGCACCCGCGTCGCGATCATGTCTTCAGGCCCGCCCACGATCAGCCGCGCGCCGTCACGACGCACCGAACGGGATCCTCCCGCATGCCAGTCGATCGCCAGCAGCTCGCCCTCGAAAGGGACCGTCGATCCATGCCCAAGCGGAGCGGCGGCGGGAAGCTTGGCGAGTGCCTGTTCGATCCAGGCGCGCTGGCTCTCCGCCCATTTCAATGCGGGCGTAAGCGCGGCCCGGCGCGGCAGGACAAGCCGCACGGCGCCATCGCATGGATCGACCGCGAGCCGCATCCGCCGCGCCAATGACGAGCGCCTTACGGTCAGTACTCGGCTATGGCCGCCGCCCGTGAAGACGAGATCAGAGCTCGCGGTCGACAAGGTGAAATTCCAGCTCGCCCGCCTCCGTTTCGGAAACGGTCCAGCCGCGGGTCGACATGCCGGCCTGGTGCACGCTTTCGCGGCTGCCGCTGATCAGATGGTGCCATTCGTAGAGCGGCTTGCCTTCAAAAACGAGCCGGTAAGCGCAGGTCGATGGTAGCCATTCCAGTTCGTCGAGCTTGGCCGCGCTCAGCTGCACGCAATCGGGTACGAAGCGCTTGCGGTTGGGGTAATCGCGGCAGGTGCCGTTACGGCGATCGAGCAGCCGGCAGGCGACGTTTGTCGGGAACACCTGCCCGGTCTCGTCATCTTCCAGCTTGTGGAGGCAGCATTTGCCGCATCCGTCACACAAGGCCTCCCATTCGCCACGGTCGAGCTCATCGAGGCGCTTTTCTTCCCAAAAGCGGCTCATCGCACCCACTTTTCGAGCTCGGCGGCGACAGCATCGGCGGTGGAATCAACCGGCAGCAGCTCGATCGGCTTGCCGTCGGGGCCGAGCAATATCGCGACGCGCGGATGATCCATCAGATAGCCCGTAGTGCCTTCTGGAGCGGGCTGCTTGCGGTACGATATCGCATAATGTTTCGCGACCGCGGCGATCTGCGCTTCGCTGCCGGTCAGCCCGATCAGACGGGGATGGAAGGCGCCGACAAACTGCTTGAGCGCGGCCGGCTTATCCCGCGCCGGATCTACCGTGATGAAGATTGGCTGGATTTTCGCCGATTTGGCGGGGTCGCTATTATCCAATTGTCGCATCGCCTTGCCCAGCACCTGCATGTCGGTCGGGCAGGCGTCAGGACAGAAGGTATAACCGAAATAGATTACCGGGTAGCGCCCGGCGAGCACGGCGCTGGAAAAAGGCCGCCCGTCCTGATCGGTCAGCGCGAACGGCCCGCCGATACTCGCCCCGGCGAGCGGCGCCGTCTCCACGGGCCTCTGTCCACAGGCGGCGAGCGCCAGCGATGCGGCGGTGACGGCCGCGGCAGTCGTCAGCCGCGCAGAGGTCTTGTTCATGGTGCGCTTAGCCTTGCTTTGCTATCGGGCCGCTGACAAGCGCCGCAGCGCGCAACAGGGAGCGTCATATGGGAGTGAAGAGCGGCGTTGCCAGGGGAATGATCTGCGCATTGGCGCTCGCGTGCGCCATGCCTGCGGCGGCGCAATTCTCCGACAGCTACAATTTCCTGAAGGCCGTTCGCGATGCCGACGGCACCAAGGCGACCGAAATGCTGTCGAAACCGGGGGCGCCGGTCATCAATACGCGCGACCCCACGACAGGCGAGAGCGCGCTCCACATCGTCATCAAGCTGCACAACGACAATTGGGTCGCCTTCCTGCTCAACAAGGGCGCCTTGCCCGATCTGAAGGATCGCCAGGGAAACACCCCGCTTCATCTGGCCGCGCTGTACGGCGACGCGACGGCGGTCGGATATCTCCTCAACGAAAAGGCGCGGGTCGATATGACCAACAACAATGGCGAGACGCCGCTGATCCTGGCGGTGCACCGCAAGAATCCCACCGTGATCCGCGAACTGATCGATGCGGGTGCGAATCCCAGGACGGTCGATACGATCGCCGGCAAAAGCGCGCTCGATTATGCGCAGGAGGATCCACGGGGTGCCGCGATCGTCAAAATCCTGGCGGACGCCAAGCCCGTCGCAAAGAAGGCGATCTCCGGACCGGTCGGCTGAGCAAGGCGCTCAATCCAGGCCGGCCAGGCCCGGATCGAGCGAACCGAGCAGCCGCTGGGCGGCTCGTCGCGCGAATCGCAACGTCTCTACCTTGCGGCGTGCGGCATTGAGCGGGCGCACCTGCGGTTCGCGTACCAGCTCCGCACCATAACGATCCGCGACGATCAAGCCGGCTATGTCCGGCCGGAAATGCGCTTCCTCGAAGGGCTCGAGCGCGAAGCCGGCGGGCACCGCCCAGCAGAAGCGATCGCAATAATCGAGATATTCGTGCCACTTGCAATCGCCGCGCAGATCGGCGCGAGAACATTTGATCTCGACGATGGTGATGCAGCCCCGTGCGTCGACCGCCATGATGTCCGCCCGCCGCCCATTGCCCAGCGGCACCTCGCAAATCCCGACCAGGTCCTGCCGCCAGAACAACCGCGCCACCCCGCGCGCGACGTCAGCCGCCGCCAGCGGCATATCATCGAAACAGGAAGGCAGACCCGCCATGATTCGTCGTATTTAGAACAATACACGAACAGCCGAAAGTCCGCTTGCGCAATCGCCGCAGGAAGCAGGGACGATCGTTAAAGCGCCGGCCCCGCTGGCTAGCCGGCCACCGCCTCAACCAGTTGCTGGCCTTCCGCCACATCCAGCTCGATGATCCACAGATCGGGATCGCTGCGTCGGCGCCGGGCAATGTAATCGGAACGCTCTTCCGCGCTTTCCGGCCCCGTGGGCGACCAGCGATATTCGCCATCGCGATCGAGCAGCCGTTCGAGCAGGGGGCCAGCAACCCCGCGCTCGGCGATCTGGACCAGCACGGCGCCTGCCGTTGCGTCCCCCCTGGCGAGCACCATGCCGTTGCCGCCGAGTTCCTCGGCGCGGCGGATGAGCGCGGATACGAGCAGCCCGGCGGCGAGCCGGGGCGCCATGATCAGGCCGCGTCGCGCGCGTCGGTGTCGGCGAACAAGGCGTAGAGCGCATCGGGCGAGGCTGCGCCGCGCAACTTGGCGACGAACGCCTTGTCACGCAGCCGTCGGCTTACACGCGCCAGTGCCTTGAGATGCTCGACCCCGGCGTCGGGTGGAGACAGGAGCACGAACACCAGGTCGACAGGCATGCCGTCGATCGCCTGAAAATCGATTGGAGCGGCCAGCTTCGCGACCAGCCCGACGACATGATCTAGCCCGTCCATCTTGCCATGTGGGATCGCGACTCCGCCGCCGAAGCCGGTCGAGCCCAGCCGCTCGCGATCAAGCAGCCGCTCGATCACCATGCGCGGATCGAGCCCCGTGAGTGCCGCGGCGCTTGCTGCGAGCTGCTGAAACAGGGCTTTCTTGTTGGGAACCGTGACGCCGAACAAGGCGGCGTCAGGGCTAAGCAGGTCGGAAAGGTCGTCCATAATCTACAAAATTCCGTCGAACAGCTGGCGCGCCAACCATGCCCAATTCAGGCGGCGCGCTGCGGTTCCACCCATCCGATCGTGCCATCGCCGCGCCGATACACCATATTAAACGCCCCGGTTCCGGAATTCTTGAACAACAGTGCATTGGTGTTGCGCAGATCGAGCATCATTACCGCATCCGAAACGCTCGTCTCGGGTACGTCGACACGCGTCTCCGCCACGACCGGAGGATGGTCGCCGCCGGCTTCTTCCTCGTCCGCTGGTGGCTGAAAAACGGTATAGCCGGCATTCGCCTCGATTTCCCCGCCTCCCGCCGGGCCGTGGCGATCCTTCAGCCTGCGCATATAACGCCGCAGCTGCGTCTCGATCCGGTCGGCCGCCTGATCAAATGCAGGGTGGGCTTCGCCGCCCTGGCCCGATCCCTTGAGAATCACACCCTGCATCACATGCGCGACGATATCGCACGAAAAGCTGCTGTGCGGCGCATGGCCGAAGGTCACGTGGGCCGAAATCGAGCGCGAGAAGTATTTCTCGGCCAGCGCCTGCAGCCGCTCCTCGACATGGGCGCGCAAAGCGTCGCCGGTATCGACCTGATGACCAGACACCCGGATATCCATTTGTTCGTCTCCTTTTCGGCGCCGGAAGCTATGCGTGGCGCTTAGAAGCGCCGCTGCTCGCCCGCGTCAACCCGCAGCCGGAATAAGCGCCCAAAGCGGATCGACCAGTTCCTGGATAAACGCTGCGTGGCGCGCCAGTTCCGCCTCGTTCGCCGCGTGCGGCCGCACAGGACGTGCGATACGCGAAATCTTGGCAGCCGCGACCTCGAATGACGCGGGCGATTCCCCCGCAATGTCCGCGGCAAGCATCAAGCCTATCTGCCGGCCACCGCATAATTCGACATAGACCTGGGTCAGCAATTCGGCATCGAGCAAGGCGCCATGCTTGATCCGCTGGCTGCGATCGATACCGTAGCGCGTACACAAGGCATCGAGGCTGTGCTTGGCGCCGGGATGGCGGCTGCGCGCCATCGTCAGCGTGTCGATCATACGGCTCAGGCAGATCGGATCGCGCCCGCAATTGGCCAATTCCCAGTTCAGGAAGCCGAAATCGAACGCGGCATTGTGCGCCACCAACGGGCAATCGCCGATAAATTCGATCAGATCGTCGACGATCGCGTGGAAGCGGGGCTTGTCCGCCAGGAAGATAGCCGAAAGGCCGTGCACTGCCTCGGCCTCGCTCGGCATCGATCGGTCGGGATTGATATAAGCATGGAAAGAACGGCCGGTCTCGCAGCGATTGACTATCTCGACGCAACCAATCTCGACCAGGCGATGACCATCGTTCGGGCTGAGACCCGTCGTTTCGGTGTCGAACACGATCTCTCGCATGGCAGCATCTATCCGCGCTTGATGCCGCCGACGCAAGCCACGATACGCCGTACGGACATCCTTGTCTGGTCCATTGTACCGCCGGTCAGGATGACAAAATCAGCACGGCGACGCTTGATCGGATCGGCCAGCTGGAGCGCACGCAGTCCCGCCAGCCGTGACCATGTCATGCCGGGCCGCGCGAGCACCCGCGCCCTCTGCTTCCACGCGGGCGCGGACACTGTGGCGATCAGGTCCACCCGTCGCCAGCCGCCCTTTTCGAAGAGCAGAGGTATGTCCACCACCACCAAGGGTGCCGCCCGATGGCGGCGGACGAAGGCGCGGCGGGCCTGCTCGACATGCGGATGGATTAGCCGCTCGAGCCGAGCAAGCGCCGTGGCGTCCCCTAGCACAGTGCCTGAAAGCCGCGCGCGATCGACGCCCGCGGGACCGGTACTTCCGGGATGAAGCGCCTCGATCGCAGGGACCAGGGATCCTCCGGGGCCTTGCATCCGGTGCACCTCGGCGTCGGCATCGAATACCGGTACGCCCAGCTTGCGGAACATCGTGGCTACGGTCGATTTGCCCATTCCGATCGAGCCCGTCAGGCCGAGGACTATACTCATGCAAGCAGGCGCTGGCGCAATTCGGCGTCACTGGCCGCATCGGATGGCGGTTCTGCGCCGAAGAAATGGGTGAAAGCGATCCGGCCCTGGCCGATCAGCATGTTCAGGCCATCGATGATGCGATGGCCTCGCGCCTGCGCCTCGGCAAGCAGAGGGGTAATGAGGGGAGAATAGACGGCGTCATAGATGACGGCGCCGGGGGGGACGTTGGTGAAATCGATCGGCAGCGGCGGCTTGCCGGCCATACCGAGCGAGGTCGCGTTGACGACCAGGTCAAAGCGGCCATCCATATCCCCCCAGGCGAAATCGAGCGGCTGCGCGAATGTCTCCAGCGAACAGGCATGCGCGTCCTGCGGCGCGAACGCGCTGGCCAGGTCCCGGGCCTTGGCGAGATCGCGCCCCGCGATGACTAGGGTGAAGCCCTCCGCCCATAAGGCGTGCGCTATCGCGCGCGCGGCACCGCCGGTGCCGAATATGCGCGCGGTACGCAGCAAATGGGGCTCAGCCAGTTCGCGACGCAGCGGTTCGAGAAATCCCGGCGCATCGGTATTGTGGCCGACGAGGATGCCATCGCGCGGCACGATCGTATTGACTGCGCCGATCGCGGCCGCGACCGGATCGATCCGGTCGAGCAGGGGCATCACAGCCTGTTTATGGGGAATCGTGACGTTGCACCCGCGCCATGCCGGATCGGCGCGCCGGTCCGCGAAAAATCCCGGCAGATCGGTATGGCTCAAGTGGCTGCTGCCGTAATTGCCTTCCAGACCGAGCTTGTCGAGCCAGAAGCCGTGCATCGCCGGCGAGCGCGATTGCGCGATCGGATCGCCGATCACCTCCGCAAAGGGCGCGCTCATGCCGCCAGTACCTCGCGCACGCGCAGCCAGTCGAGTAGGGGCAGCAAGGGCAAACCAAGAATGGTGAAATGGTCGCCGTCGATACGGCTGAACAATTGCGCGCCCAATCCTTCGATCCGGTACCCGCCGACACAGTTGCCGATGGCGGGCCATTCGGCGTCGAGGTAGGATTCCAGAAAGGCATCCGAGAAATCGCGCATCGTCAGCCTGGCGGTGCCGACATGCCGCCAGACTGGCTCGCCGGCCTGCGCAACGACAGCCGCGCTCGTCAGCTTATGCGTGGTGCCGGCGAGCGCCCGCAACTGAGTGAATGCTTCGGTGCGATTCGCTACCTTGTCGATCAGATCGCCATCTTCGCCGGTGATGGTCGAATCGCACCCGAGCACCAAGGCCGCCGGATGCCGGCGCGACACCTTGATCGCCTTCAATTCGGCGAGCGCATCGGCCAGGCGGCGCCCGTCGGTGCCCTCGCTCAGCATCGATTGTTTGACCGCCGTCTCGTCAACATGGGCCGCCTCCGCTGTGAACTTCACGCCGGCTGCCTCCAGCATTGCGCGGCGGGATGCGGATTGCGATGCGAGGATCAGGGCCGTCATGCTGGCCCGGCGCCATCGCGTTCGCCGATCAGGTTGATGATTGCCGCCGCTGTCTCCTCGATCGAGCGGCGGGTCACGTCGATCACCGGCCAACCCTTGTCCGCAAAGATGCGCCGCGCAGACGCAAGCTCGCGCGCGACAGCATCCTGGTCGACATAGGACGTTTCTGCCGCCTGGTTCAGCGACAGAAGCCGGTTTCGACGGATCTGGATCAGCCGATCAGGGCTTGTGGTGAGTCCGACGATCAGCGGCTTGGTGACCTCGAACAATTGAGGAGGCGGCGGGGTTTCGAGGACCAACGGGATATTGGCGACCTTGAAGCCGCGGTTCGCCAGATAGATAGAGGTCGGGGTTTTCGATGAACGCGACACGCCGGCAAGCACGATATCGGCTTCTTCCCAGTCCTCGGGCGCAATGCCGTCATCATGCGCGATGGTGAACTGGATCGCGTCAACGCGCGCGAAATAGGCCGCGTCGAGCGCGTGCTGTCGACCGGGCTTGGCCTTAGCCTCCTGCCCCAGCAGCCGCTGCAATGCTTCGGTCACCGGATCGAGCGCGGCGACGTGTGGCAATCCCGCCAGTCGGCATCGCGCTTCAAGGTTTCGACGTACGTCCGAATTGACCAGCGTGTAGATGATCAGGCCGGGGCGCTGGATGATTTCCGCAAGCACGCGGTCCAGATGTCCCTCCGATCGCACCATCGGCCAGAAATGCTTGATGACTTCGACACCGTCGAACTGGGCGACGCCGGCCTTTGCGATAACTTCGAGCGTTTCACCCGTGGAATCCGACAGAAGGTGCAGGTGGAGACGCATCAGCAGTTTTCAGATTCTGCCGGGGAATATTCGCCGCAAGACCCAAACGAAGCTGCAATTCGGCAAAACATGTTGGGAAATTGCCTGTGGAAAACCATGGGGAGAGCGCTAGCGTATCATGGTGCGTTGCGGCAAGGCGATCGGTCCATGCCCGACTTGCGAAACCCATCGACAGCGCCATCCACAGGGGATTCACGTACGGGGGGTGCCTGTGGATAATGGGGGAAGCATTGGGGACTCGCGGCGATCCGCCACGGGCGGGCCTGTCAAGCTGTTGGCAAGTTTCACCGGACTGAATAAGCCCCGCTAAACGGCCGCCTACTGAATCCCACAGAATCCTTTAAAACTCTTATAGAAAGATAAGGATGCATCCCGTGCCGTCGGCTTTCCCGGAATGTCCCATCGAGCCCAGGCAGGCGGCCGATCGCCCGCTTCTGGCCGTATTGCGCGGCGAACGGCGCGATCCACCGCCGGTTTGGCTGATGCGTCAGGCGGGACGCTATCTTCCGGAGTACCGGGATCTTCGTGTCCGGAAAGGAGGATTTCTCGAGCTTTGCTACGATCCCGCCGCAGCGGCCGAGATTACGCTCCAGCCCATCCGCCGCTTCGGTTTCGACGGCGCCATCCTGTTTTCCGATATCCTGGTTATTCCGCAGGCGCTCGGCCAGCAATTATGGTTCGAGACCGGTGAGGGACCGCGCCTCGCGCCGATGCTGCTCGACGGCGATTTCAGCATGCTGGCGTCCCGCCCGAACAAGCTCGCCCCGATTTTCGAGACGGTCCGCCGTGTCGTCGCCGAATTGCCGCCGCACACGACGATGCTCGGCTTCGCTGGATCGCCGTGGACGGTCGCAACCTACATGGTGGCGGGACAGGGCACTAGGGACCAGAATCCTGCCAGGCGGCTCGCCTACCGCGATCCCGGGGCATTCCGGCGGCTGATCGACGCTATCGTGGGGGCGACGGTCGATTATCTGGTCGGCCAGATCGATGCGGGCGTCGAGGCGGTGCAATTGTTCGACAGCTGGGCCGGCAGCCTGGCGCCCGATGAATTTCTGCGTTGGGTGGTCGCACCGAATCGCGCAATCGTCGATGCGGTGCGTTCCCTCAGACCCGCGACTCCGATCATCGGCTTTCCCAAGGGAATTGGCGAGAAATTACCCGTTTATGCGCGCGAGACGGGCGTCGACGCGCTCGGGATCGACGAGACGATCGACCCGGAGTGGGCGGCCGAAACATTGCCGGCCAATCTTCCGCTGCAAGGCAATCTCGATCCGCTCGCATTGCTTGCGGGGGGAAGCGCGCTTGAACGCGCGGTGGGGCGCATCCGCACCGCTTTTGCCGGGCGACCGCATATCTTCAATCTCGGCCACGGGATTTTGCCCGAAACGCCGTTGATGCATGTCGAAAACTTGCTGGCTATGGTGCGGACATGAATCTCCCCAGCTTGGGATATATCCTTTCTTTGACCTACCTTTGGATCAAGGCCGCCCACATCATTTTCGTGATCTTCTGGATCGCGGGATTGTTCCTGTTGCCGCGCTATTACGTTTATCATCAGGAATCGACGGCCGGGAGCCAGGAGGAACGGCGCTGGGTCGAGCGCGAACGAAAGCTGCGCAACATCATCATCACCCCGGCCATGATCGCGGTGTGGATTCTCGGCGTCACGCTGGCGACGGTCGGCCATTTCTGGTCGAGCGGCTGGCTGATGGCAAAGCTGGCGATCGTGATCGGCCTGTCGGGCTATCACGGCTACATGGTAGGTTATGGCAAGAAGCTTGCGCGCGGCGAACGGCCGGTAAGCGGCAAAGCGCTCCGCATCATGAACGAGGTGCCGGGTATTGCGACGGCGGCGATCGTTATCCTGGTGGTGCTGAAGCCGTTCTGACGAGCCGGTACGGCACGGCTCGTCATCCCGGCGGAAGCCGGGATCTCGGGCGGCAGATCCCGACCAGACGAGATTCCGACCTCCGCCAGCATGGCGGTCTCCTTGACCTTGTGCCACTTCCCCACCATCTCCCGCTTGACGATGGCGTCAGCGTTGCTTAACGCCGGACCTATCCTTGGGCCCGCATTCCTTGCGAGTGCCCGATCAGCCATTCAGCTTTGAACTGTCGCTTTGCTCGCGCCGTTCCTCCCCCAAACGCACCACCGGATACCCCCAGATGCACCTCAAAGACCTCAAGAAAAAGTCGCCGGCCGAGCTGGTTGCCATGGCCGAAGACCGCGGCGTCGAGGGCGCGTCGACGATGCGCAAGCAGGATTTGATGTTCGGCATCCTGAAGGCCGAGGCCGAGGAAGGCGAACAGATCATGGGGATGGGCACGATTGAAGTGCTCCCCGACGGTTTCGGCTTCCTCCGTTCGCCCGAAGCCAATTACCTGGCCGGCCCGGACGATATCTATATCAGCCCCAATCAGGTCCGGAAGTTCGGCCTGCGCACC
>DATMIP010000219.1:0-7811 GCA_035554515.1 Sphingomonas sp.
GCATCTCGATTTTCTTCGCGCTGCGCGCCGCTGGACGGTTTTTGGGCGCGTGGATGCTGATGCGGTGGAGGTGGCATGCCGCGGTCGCGGTCTTGAGCGGCGCCATCCTGGCGTGTTTCGCGTTCAGCGTGGCCGGGGGCGTGGAATGGGCGGTGTATCTGCTGCCCGCTTCCGGCCTCTTCATGGCCGTGATCTATCCGACGCTGAATTCGAAAGGCATAAGCTGCTTCCCGAAGTCTCAGCACGGCGCGGTTTCGGGTGTCCTCCTCTTCTTCACCTGCCTCAGCGCCGTGATCGCTCCGCTGGCGATGGGTATCATCGGCGACTATTTCGGTGACGCGGTCTACGGCTTCTATCTGGCTGCCGCCTTCTCCGCGCTTCTGGCGTCAGGTCTGGTCGCCAATCTCATCCTTGACCCGACCCAAGCCGTCCTACAGCGTCGCGACGCAGGCGATTATTAGAGCAAGCTGCGCGATAGGGACATTGCGAACCTTGCTCGCGACTATTCAGTGATTCGAGGCCCCTTCCGCGCCGATGCCCGTCTCCGAGCGCACGCGCTGCTCGAGATACAATCCCCGATCCACCGCCGCGCGCGGTGACCTGTCTAGTACCGACACCAGCCAGATCGTGAAAAAGGCCAGCGGGACCGAGAAGATTGCGGGCGACGAATAAGGGAAGACCGCCTCGTCATGATGCAGGATCGTCACCCAGATCGCCGGCGACAGGATCGTGAGCACCAGCGCCGTCAGCAGTCCCAACGATCCCCCGGCCACGACGCCTCGCGTCGTGCAGCCCTTCCACAACAGCGACAGCAAGAGCACCGGGAAATTGCCCGACGCCGCCAGCGCGAATGCCAGGCTGACCATGAAGGCGACGTTCTGTTTTTCGAACAGGATGCCCAGCAGGATCGCCACCACCGCGAGCACCAGCACGGTACGGCGCGACACACGGAGCTCGGCGGCCGAATCGGCCTCACCCTTGCGAAACACTGTCGCGTAAAGGTCATGGCTTACCGCGGAGGCCCCCGAGAGGGTCAGCCCGGCCACCACTGCCAGGATCGTCGCGAACGCCACCGCCGAGACGAAGCCGAGGAAGACATTTCCGCCGATCGCCTGCGCCAGATGAATCGCGGCCATATTAGCACCGCCGCGCAGCACCCCGGCGCGGTCGATATAGCTCGCATCGGTCGCAACCAGCACGATCGCGCCGAAGCCGATGATAAAGGTCAGCAGGTAGAAATAGCCGATCCAGCCCGTCGACCACAATACGGAGCTGCGCGCCGCCTTGGCGTTGGGTACGGTGAAGAAGCGCATCAATATGTGCGGCAGTCCGGCGGTGCCGAACATCAACGCCATGCCGAACGATATAGCCGATATCGGATCCTTGATGAAATTGCCGGGGCCCATGATCGATCGGCCGCGCGCCGCCGCTTCCGGGCCTGACAGGCCGGCCGCCGCGGCGAGATCGGTCTTCACCTGCACCGCACGCGAGAACAACGCCGCGGGCGAGAAGCCGAACCGCGCCATCACCATGAACGCCATAAAGCTGGCGCAGCCGAGCAACAGCACCGCCTTGATGATCTGCACCCAGGTCGTCGCGGTCATTCCGCCGAACAGCACGTAGAGCATCATCAGCACGCCCACGATGACGACGGCATATTCGTAACGGACCCCGAACAGCAATTTAATCAACTGTCCTGCGCCAACCATCTGCGCGATGAGGTAGAATAGCACGACGACGAGCGTACTCAGTGCGGCGAAGGTCCTGACCGGTGTCTGCGCGAAGCGGAACGAGGCAACGTCGGCAAAGGTGTAGCGGCCGAGATTGCGCAGCCGTTCCGCCATCAGGAACAGGATGATCGGCCAGCCGACCAGAAAGCCGATCGAATAGATCAGCCCGTCATAGCCGTCCGCGAATATCTGTGCGGAGATTCCCAGGAAGCTCGCCGCCGACATATAGTCGCCCGCAATGGCGAGCCCGTTCTGAAAGCCGGTAATGCCCCCGCCCGCAGTGTAAAAATCGGACGCGGTGCGGGTATGCCGCGCGGCCCAACGGGTGATCGCGAGCGTCAGGATGGCGAAGGCCGCGAACATGGCGATCGCGGTCCAGTTGGTCGCCTGCTGCACGGTCTGCCCGGCGATGCCATCGGCAATCGCCGGGGAAGCCGCCAGCAGGGTGGCCGAGGCAAGGGCAACGATGAAGGAACGAGGCATCCAGCTCACTTCCCGGTGCTTTCGGCCAGACCCTGGATCAGGTCGTCATATTCGTGGTTGGCGCGGTGCACGTAGAGGCCCGTCAGTGCGATCGCGAGAAGGATCACGCCGAGTCCGATCGGGATGCCGATCGAGATCACACTATCCCCGATCGTCATGGCGAGCGCCGCCTTGTCGAAAGCAATGAGAAGGATGAAGCCGAAATAGGCGACCAGCATGATGATGGTCAGCGTCCAGGTGAAACGCCCGCGCCGGCGCGTCAGCGCCAGATATTGCGGGTCGGCGGCCACGCGCGCCAGGCGTTCGGAATCAGCCATTTTCGGTCATCCCCGGTTTTTTAACCATCTTGCGAGATCGGCGCCTCGAGGCAAGTAGGTGCAATCGATTGCGGATTTCTCTGGATTTGTGCCATTAAATGAAGCAACCCGTCAATGGCGCGCCGTACTGTGCGGCTGGGGCCCGGAACAGTCGGGATTGGGTGCGATAACGCGAAATTACATACATCCGACGTTGACTGCGCGCGCCGGAAGATCTTCGGCGCGCTCCGCGCAACCATAATTCTTAATGAGGAAAATTGGACCATGGAGATGAACCGGAGGCATTTCGCGAAGCTCGGCGGCGCGGCAGCCCTTTCAGTGCTGACTCTGCCGGTCGCAAGCGCGGGTCAGAAGGTCGGCATGCTCGACCCTCTTCGCTATGTCGACCCCGAACTCCGTCCGGCCGCGCGGCTGGTCCTCGACAACTTCGCAAAGATGCCGCCGCTGACCGACCAGTCAATCGTTGCCGCCCGCGCCTGGGCGCTGCCTGAGAGCCCGCTCCTGCCGGAAATTCCGATCGAGATGCGTAAGGTGCCCGTGGCCAAAGGCGTGCCGGATGTTGCCGTCTACATCGTCAACGCAAAGGCCGGTGAAAAGCGGCCCGGCATTTTGCACACACATGGCGGCGGCTACATATTGGGTTCGGCAAAACAGGAGCGGCGCCGCCTCCAGGAGGTTGCCCGGGATCTCGATTGCGTGATCCTGAGCGTCGAATATCGGCTGGCGCCGGAGACGCGGTTCACCGGCTCGATCGAAGATAATTATGCGGGCCTGCGGTGGATGTATACGCAAGCTGCGGAGCTGGGCATCGATCGGGCGCGCATTGCGGTGATGGGCGAAAGCGCCGGCGGCGGCCATGCCGCTCTCCTCGCGCTCGCAGCGCGGGATCGCGGCGAGATCCCGTTGGTGCTGCAGGTGCTGGTCTATCCCATGCTTGACGATCGAACCGGCAGCAGCCGCCCGGTCCCGCCATTCATCGGGACGATCCTCTGGACCGCCGAGAGCAACCGCTTCGGCTGGCAATCCTTTCTGGGCCAGGCACCGGGTGGGCCACATGTGCCGGCCGCGGGCGTACCCGCACGTGTCGCGAATCTGGAAGGGCTGGCACCCGCCTTCATCGGCGTCGGTGGAGTCGATCTCTTCGTAAGCGAAGATATCGACTATGCCCGCCGCCTGACCGAAGCGGGTGTTCCAACCGAGCTGGTCGTTATACCCGGGGCTTTCCACGGCTTCGACGGTGTTGCTTCCGAAACGGCCATCGCAAAGCGATTCACCCTGGCAAAGATGAATGCTCTTCGACGTGCCTTCGGCCAGCCCATTCCGGCGTGATCGGGACCCGTCCATAAGGGTGATCATGTCCACAGCGGGCCAGAGAATTCATCTGCTGTGGTTTTGAAGTCGGGGCGTGGGCTGATTTCTTGCCAATTGACCTTGTGATGCACCGGGCACGGCTCGTGCGGGCTCGGCATTTCGCTTCAGTCGCAATCGATTGATGTTTAGGGATTGCAATCGATTGCGATAAGGCTTATCCCAGAGGATGGCACAGATGACAATGTGCGGGAGGGTGTTTGGAACATAGGTGCGCAACGATCTGCTGTTTGTCCGTCGGGGCGCGGTCGGCGGTAGCCGAGCGATCCGCGAGGGTGGTTTCAGCCGGGCGGGCGCTGTGAACGACGTGCAAACGTCCGATCCTCGCCGCGTAACCCGTGCCGCAAGGACATATGTGGAGGCGGGCGCGTTCAGTTACGTCCAGGACCTTGCCGTCAGGCGAGCAGGGCGAAAAAATCAAGCCAAGAACAAAAGCGATAATTTTTAAGAAAAGGGGATACCATGAAAAGGATTACACTTCTTTCGATCGGGACCGCGATCATCGCGCTCTCCAGTCCAGCGCTCGCGCAAGACGCCGCCGCTCCGACCAAGACCGGCGAGAGCGCCGATGGCGCCGCGGCGGAGGAGGTCGTCATTACAGCCTCAAAGTCTGGACAGCAGACGTTGCAACGTGCCCCGCTGGCGATCCAGGCGTTCAGCGGCGAGACGCTCAAGGAAAGGAACGTCAATGACGTCACCGACCTGATCGGATCGATTCCGGGCGCTTCGGAGGGACAGAATCAGTCCGCCACCTCTCGATCCTATAATATTCGCGGTGTCGGCGTCAGCGGTACCAACGGCGATTCGCCGATCGGCTATTATCTTGACGATGTGCCATTCGTGGTCCCCAATTTCGGTATCGCGCCCCCCATAAGGTTCCTCGACATCGATCGCGTCGAGATTCTGCGCGGGCCGCAGGGAACGCTATATGGCCAGGGTTCGGCCGGCGGAACGTTCATCTTCCACACGCGCGATCCGGATCTGAACGATGTGAAGTTTGGCGCCGAGACATCCCTGTCCAACACCGACGACGCATCCGGGCTGAACTATAGCGTTTCCGGCGCCGTGTCGGTTCCGATCGTCAAGGATCATCTCGCGGTCCGGGTCAGCGGCGGCATCACGCACAACAAGGGCTATGCTGACGTTTTTTATGGCGCACGGGACAACACTCCCGACGAAAAAGATGCGAATTATGATCGCAACGAAGATATTCGCGCCGTCGTCCTCTGGAAGCCGGCTTCCAATATCCGGATCCGCGGTCAGTTCTGGCAATTCCGGCCGACCCAGGGCTATTCGGGCGGGCTCGCTTCGGTCGAGCCGCCATTCTTCCAGAATACCGGTGGGCGGGAAGGCTTCTCGAGGGGCAAGTTCCAACTCTACAGCCTGGCGGCCAATGTCGATCTCGGCGACGTAGAGATCACGAGTTCCACCAGCTATCTCAAGGGCAATTTCGGCACATTATATCCGATTGCCGCCGATGCCTTCTTCTCGACCTTCTTCTTCCCCAAGAATTTCACCCAGGAAATCCGGATGAATTCCGCCGGCTCCGGGCCATTCCACTGGGTAATCGGCGGACAATATCAGGACGGTGAGGGGCCACAGCAGAATTATCTGAAAATTCCCGCCGCCGGTCTGGATAACAACGCCAACAACAATGCGAAGACAAAGAACTGGGCAACATTCGGTGAGATCAGCTATGATCTGTTCGACGGCAAGCTGGTGCCGCTGGTTGGGCTGCGTTATTATCACGACAAGCGCACCTTCGTCGACGACACCAGTTCGATCCCGTCAAGCCGGGGTGTCACAACCTGGCGCGCGAATCTGGCCTATCTTCCAAACAGTCATCTGACGATGTTCGTCACCGCGGCAACGGGTTTCCGCGCCGGGATCATCCAGTCCCAGTTGCAGGCAAATGCGCTGCTGGCGGACGGCGTCCCGACGTCGACTTCGCTTCGCCCGGAAACGCTGACGAACTATGAGTTGGGCGCCAAATGGCGCAGCCCGAGCAACGCGATATCGATCGGCGCAAACCTGTATCGTATCGAATTCAAGGACGTGCAGACCAGCATCAACAGTTCGATTCAGGTTGGCGGCTATGCCAACCTGGGGGATGCCCACACGAACGGCATCGATCTTGAGGTTACATGGAATACGCCGCTGAAGGGATTGTCGTTCAGGGGCGTGGGTAACGTCAACACGGGGGAATTCGACGATGTCGAATCCGCGGTTACGGCCGCCCTGCCGATCGTCCACAAAGGCGGAAGAATGACCAATTCGGTCAGGCATAACTATCAGCTGAGCGCCAACTATAACGGCCGGCTGACAAGCAACGTCGCGATGTTCAGCAACCTGACCTGGAGCCGCTTTGGCAACCGGCTGATGTCGAGCGGCTTTTATACCGATCCCTACAGCCTGATCGGCGCCACGATCGGCGTACGGAGCGGGCCCTGGGAGCTGACGGCCTTCGGCGAAAACCTGACCGACGAGCGCGGGCCTACCTTCCTTCTGGCGCCGACTATCGTGTCGGGGCCGAGGCCGCGCACCATCGGCCTTCGTCTACGCGCGAACTTCCAATGAGGAGGCTTCGCCGAGCACGCTCCGAAAGGGCGTGCTCGGCGAAGAGCTGCGGCCGCTGCGCAGGCCCAGGCTGGGCCACGCAGCGCAGGAGATGTGGACCGGGCAGCCGCAGGATGGCGGAGACGTCGGGCATTCGCGCTGTTGAGAGAGGATAAAACCATGCGGCATGGCAATCGATCTTCGCGCCGATTGGCGGCAACCCTGTTGCTGGGCGGGTCCGCGCTGCTGGCGACCCTGCCGGGCCCGGCAGCGGCACAGCGCGCGCCCGACCCCGACGGTACGGTGCACGTGGAACTGTCCGTCCCGATCAGCACCTTGGCAAGTCCCGAGGGCGGTGAATTTCTTCGAAAGGTCATCGTCGACAAACCGTTCGACAATCCCGCAGGCCCGGCGCGCAATATCGCCGAGGAGCGTGCGTGGCAGAACAAGATCATGGGCGATTTTCTCAAGCCCATGCGACAGCGCTACAATGTCGAGATACACGAGGAGCGCATTGGCGGTGTCGTTGCCGACATCGTGACTCCCGCGGGCGGGGTGAAACCGGAAAACAAGGACCGTGTGCTCATCAATCTCCACGGCGGAGGTTTCATCACCGGCGGTCGGTCCGCCTCACTGGTCGAATCCGTTCCCATTGCATCCGTGATGGGAATCAAGGTGGTCTCGGTCGATTATCGCATGGGACCGGAGTTCAAGTTTCCTGCCGCAAGCGAGGATGTCGCCAACGTCTATCGCGAGCTTCTGAAACACTATGATCCCCAAAAAATCGGGATCTATGGTTGTTCGGCGGGCGGCATGCTCACCGGCCAGGCGATTGCCTGGTTCCAGGCCAATAAGCTGCCTAACCCCGCGGCGATCGGAATCTTCTGCGCATCGCTGGGCGGATTGGGTCAGGGCGATTCGGCACGTCTCGCCATGCCCTTGAATGGCGTGCTTCCGCGACCGACGAATGCCACCGAACAGCGGCCCGCGGCTCCTACGCCGCAATCCTATCTCGGCGGTGCCCGGCCGGACGATCCGCTGGCCTTCCCGGGATCGTCCGAATCGCTGTTGCGCAAATTCCCGCCGACCTTGTTCATCACAGGAACGCGCGCGTTCGAGATGAGCGGTACAATCACCTCCAACAACGCGCTGGCCATGGCGGGTGTGGAGAGCCGCCTCCATGTCTGGGACGGGATGATCCACGGCTTCTTCTACAATTCGGAGATTCCCGAATCCCGGGCTGCCTACAAGATTGTCGCGGATTTCTTCGACAGCCATCTCAAACGATAGCGCGGCGCGGGAAGGGCTCCGGCGGTTATTCGATTGTCCGGGTGCGAGCGGGATGAAGGAGAGGGAT
>DATMIP010000220.1:0-10976 GCA_035554515.1 Sphingomonas sp.
GACGAGGTGATCAACACGGTCACTTATTGCAACAATCTGCCCGTCCATCCGCGCCACCCTTATGCCGGGGATCTGGTGTTCACCGCCTTCTCGGGAAGCCATCAGGATGCGATCAAGAAGGGCTTCGTCGCGCAGGAACAGCGCAACGATCAGCTGTGGGACGTGCCCTATCTGCCGATCGATCCCAAGGATCTCGGCCGCGATTACGAAGCAGTGATCCGCGTCAATTCGCAGTCGGGCAAGGGCGGCGTCGCCTGGGTGCTGGAGCAGGATAAGGGGCTCAAGCTGCCCAAGCGGATGCAGGCCGATCTCAGCCGATCGGTGCAGGCGCTGGCGGACGAAACGAGCCGCGAGCTGAATGCGGCCGACATCTGGGCGCGCTTCAGGCAGCATTACCGGCTGGACGGCCCGCAAGCCTTCGAACTGGTCGACTACAATGAAAATCACGTCGGAAACGACCGCATCTTCACCGGTCACGTCCGCCATAACGGCATCGAAACGTCGATCAGCGGGCGCGGTAACGGCCTGCTGTCGAGCGTGCTGGCGGCATTGCGTGACGGCTTTGGTGTGCGTCTGGATATCGTCGATTATTCCGAACATGCGATCGGCCATGGCGGGCATGTCCAGGCGGCAGCTTATGTCGAGGCGACAGCGGAGGACGGCCGTACATTATTCGGAGTCGGGATCGACACCGACGTCGCCACGGCATCGGTCAGGGCGCTGCTGGGGGCAGCGAACGCTCTCTGATCCGGCCAACGCACGCCTCTGGCGTGGCCCGCCTATTGGGCATAGCGTTCGAGCGCGGCTATGATCGCGGCGGGGAAATTGGATGAGCGGACCGACATCGCGACGGCTGGTCGTGCTGGACGTGCTACGCGGCGCCGCGGTCGCCGGCATGATCCTCGTCACCAGCCCGGGCGACTGGAACCGGACCTATGCGCCGCTGAAACATGCCGACTGGCACGGCTGGACCCTGGCCGACATGGTATTCCCCACCTTCCTGTTCGCGGTCGGCATGGCGATCGGCCTGTCCTTCCCGCGCAATTTGTCGGCGCCCGGCGCCCGCCGCCAAACATGGCTGCGCGTGTTCCGGCGCGCGGCGGCGCTTATCCTGCTCGGGCTCGCGCTCAACTGGTTGTATACGGCCCCCATCTTCGACATTCCGGTTGTGATCGGTCATCCCGGCCTGGCCTTCGTACGGCTGCCGGGCGTGCTGCAGCGGATCGCCTTATGCTATGTTATCGCGACGGCTTTTATTCTCGCCCATCCGCGCCATAGGCCGGATTGCCGAACCGACCTCGATCCGCGCTGGATCGGCGCCGTGATCATGATGATCCTGATCGTCTACGGGGCGATGATGATTTTCGTCCCGGTCCCCGGGTACGGCGCCGGCCGGCTCGACCCGGAAGGCAATCTGGCCGCCTATGTCGATCGCGCCATATTCACGCCGCGGCATCTGTGGCCGCTCGGCTGGGCAAACTGGGGCGCGCCGGTCGTTTATGATCCGGAAGGCTTGCTTTCAACGCTGCCGGCGACCGCGAACGTCCTCATCGGTGTCCTTGCGGGGCAGATGTGGCGGCACACGCCCGAGCGTGCCGCGCCGCGCATCGCCTTGGCGGGGGTGGTGCTGATCGGGGCGGGCTTGCTCGTCGACCCGATATTCCCGATCAACAAGCGCATCTGGACGAGCAGTTTCGCCTTGCTCAGCAGCGGCTTTTCCGCCGTCGCGCTCGCCCTGTTTGAAATCGCGCTCCGCAGTCGCACAGCGGTATGGCTCGCGACCCCGCTGCGCATCCTCGGCGGAAACGCCGTGCTGGCTTTCACGCTGTCGATCCTGTTGGGCAAGTTCAGTGGCATGCCCGTGTTTCACACAAACGACCTTGTCCTGACGCCGCAGGCCTGGGGCGACACCATCGCGCGCGCGGTGATCCCGGACGAATATGCGGCCTCGCTCGCCTGCGCGCTTGCGGTGCTGACCTTGACCATATTCTTGTTGTGGCCGCTCCACCGCCGGGCAATCCATTTCCGGCTTTAACGCGTCGCCCGCCCCCTCCCGCAGGGGCGGGCGTGCTGCGTTCAGCGCCACCAGCAGCGGGTGACGCGGTGATGATTGACCCAGTGCCTGCGGCAGATCTTCCGCTTGTGATGGCGGTGATGCTTATTCCACCGTCTGTCGTGATTATATCCGCCGTTCACGGTCGTAGTCGTGGTGACCGTGCGATGGACCTCTACGTGGCGTTGGGCGGCGGCCGGGGTGGCCACGAATAGCGACCCCGCGGCGAGCGCGACGATCGCCAGACCCTTGAGTTTCATCCTCTGCTCCTTCTCACCGTGAAGACAGGGCAACAAACTATTACGGATTAGGCTCCGTCACTAGACCGGCCGGCCAGCCGCAACCGCGCGAACAGCATGAAGCTTTTGATACCCGCGCGGCCGTAAGCGGGCTTGATGCGGTCGGGAAAGGCATAGGCGCTCGCGAGGCCACCCAGGGCGAACCGTACGGGCCCCTGCCCCAGCGGAAGTTCGTAGGCATAGCCCGCGCTGAGCTTCGACACTGGGATGATTGTTTCCGCGAGGGGTCCGTCATGGAACAATTCGCCCTCTTCAACATGTTCGGCACGGGCGAACAGGATATGACGGCCCCGCAGGCGCAGCGCTGTTTCGGCAAGCCAGCCGTCAAGCGCGGGGCCGGGGCGCGCGTCCTTGTGCGACCAGGCGAACGTCGTCGCCCAATTTCCACTCTGACCGAGCGGCCGGTTGTAGCTGACCGAGGCGGTGGTGCGCTGCTCGTCCTGATCCGGGTGCAATTGTTCGGGTGAGTGGATGCGGCCCGTTGAAAGCTGGAAGGAGAGGCTGGCGGTCGGGTTCCAGAAGCCGCGCACCGACCAGCTGTCGAGCCTGGGCCGTTCCACATCCCAGCGATGCTGATCGGGCTCGCGGCCTTTGAACGCGCTCGCTTCGAGCTTCCACCGCCCTGCCGAATAGCCGGCCGTGATGACGCCAAAGGTGATGTGGGTCGAATCGAACCAATGGTGCCCGATCGGTGCCTCCGGAATGTCCATGCCGGATAAGCGGTGCATGAAGGCGGGTGGGCCAAGCGCGGGCTCACCCGGCAGGCCGCCATAGAGATAGAGGCTGCGCCCATTGCCGAGATCGTGGGCATAACTCGCGGAAAGCTCCATCAGGAAATCGTGCGGGTGCTGGCGGTCGACCAGTTCGTCGCGACCATCGGCGGTTTCGCCCGTGGCGAACAGCAAGGGATAGCCGCTCTTGCCCATCAGGGGATCGAGCGACACCATCGCGCGCAGGCCGAGCGTGCCGTGATCGCCGACAGGACGACTGGCCATGCCCATCAGCATCGATTGGCTGAATGTCTTGGCGTCGCCGCGCGCGCCACCTTGCCGATCATATACAAGTGTCGCGTCGCCATGGAGCATGATCGACCACGCGCCCGCCATTATGTGGACCCCTTCCATGGGAGAGCTTTCGGGCTGCCAGGATGTGCCCGACGCCTCGCGCGTCAGCGCATAGGGCCCGAGCATGCCGGTCATCGCCATGGGCGCCATTCCGGGCATGTCGTGTTGCATACGCGGTGCGGGCGCCCCCGACGCCGGCTTTGCCGGCATCGCCATGCCGGGCATATCGGGCATCGCCTGCGCGTGAAGCGAAGCGGGCATCGCGAGGGCAAGCGAGAGGAAGGCTAGTTTTGCGGGCATCCCCCAGCCTTAGCCGCTCATGCCCTGATGAGGTCAAGACGACGAATGCCACCTGTTATCGCGCATAAATCACCCTTTATCGCGCGGAACGGGAAAAGTAGGTCGCGTCGCCTTTAAGCCGCCGATCGAGCGCCAGAAAATTCGCCGCCACGAAGGCTCGCGGCACCCCGCTCCCTGTTAACTGCCAAAATTCGCAAAAATTCCCTGTTCCTGAGGGAAAGCAGGGCGCGATCCCTATTTGCGCCCGAACAGCTTCTCGATATCGCCATGGCCAAGCTTGATCCATGTCGGCCGACCGTGATTGCACTGCCCGGAGTGCGGTGTGACCTCCATTTCGCGCAGCAGCGCGTTCATCTCGGCGACTGAAAGGATGCGGCCGGCGCGGACCGAGCCGTGACACGCCATTGTGCCTGCAATCGCATCAAGCTTCTCCTTGAGCGACAAAGCCTCGTCAAACGCGGCCAGCTCGTCGGCGAGGTCGATCACCAATTGCCTCGCGTCGCTTGCGCCGAGCAAAGCGGGGGTGGCACGCACCAGCATCGCCTTGGTGCCGAAGCGCTCGAGCTCCAGCCCCATCTCGGCGAGCTCGGCGGCGCGCGCTTCGAGGCGGTCGCAGGCGGGCTCGTCCATCTCGACGACTTCGGGCAGCAGCAGCGTCTGGCGAGCAACGCCGCCCTCCGCCACCGCGCGGCGCATCCGTTCGAGCACCAGGCGTTCATGCGCGGCGTGCTGATCGACCAGGATCAGCCCGTCGCTGGCTTCGGCGACGATATAGGTAGCGGCTACCTGGCCGCGGGCGACGCCGAGCGGATGATCGGCCTGCGCGGGCGGCGCGGCATGGGCCGGTTCGGCCCGGGCCATCGGCATGGGCGCATAACCTGGCCGGTTGTCCCACACCGATCCTTGGCGAGGCGGACTTGTCGGGGCCCATTGCGGCGCCAAGGGCTCGGTCTGCCAGCGGCCAAGCGCGGCGGCGGACGGGTGCTGGGCGCTGCGATGACCGGCGCTGTCGAGCGCGGCGCGCAGCCCACCCACTATCAGCCCGCGCACCAGCCCCGCCTCGCGGAAGCGCACTTCGGTTTTCGCGGGGTGGACATTGACGTCGACCTCGTCGGCGGGAACCTCAAGAAAGAGCGCCAGCACCGGGTGGCGGTCGCGCGCGAGCAGGTCCTGATAGGCGGCGCGTACGCTGCCGATCAGCAAGCGATCCTTCACCGGGCGGCCATTTACGAACAGATATTGGTGATCCGCGACGCCGCGGCTGAAGGTCGGCAGGCCGGCGACACCGCCGAGCTTTATCCCTTCGCGCTCGTGATCGACCGCGATCGAATTGCGCACCAGATCGCGATCGATCAGCGCCGCCACGCGTTCCGGGCGGGTCTCGCCGGGCTGAACGGCGATCGATCGCCGGCCGTCATGTTCCAGCGTGAAGCCGATCTCCGGCCGCGCCATCGCCAGGCGGCGGACGATATCGGCACAGGCGGCATATTCCGAGCGCGCCGAGCGCAGGAATTTCGCGCGAGCGGGAACGCGGGCGAACAGGCCCTCAACCTTCACCCGTGTGCCGGGCGGTATCGCCGTTGGGCCCTCGGAGAGCAGCTTGCCATTGTCGACGGTGCGGCGCCATCCTTCGGCGCCGCGTACCCGGCTCTCGATCGTCAGCGTCGCGACGCTGGCGATCGAGGGGAGCGCTTCGCCCCGAAAACCCAACGTCGCGACCCGTTCGATCGCTCCCTCGGCCCACCATGCTTCGGGCAGTTTGGAGGTGGCGTGGCGTTCGAGCGCGAGTGCGATATCGGCCGGCGTCATTCCGCAGCCGTCGTCGGTCACTTCGATCCCGCCAATTCCGCCTTCAGCGAGGCGTATCAGGATCGCGCGCGCGCCAGCATCGATCGCGTTTTCGACGAGCTCCTTGAGCGCGCTGGCGGGGCGTTCGACTACTTCGCCGGCGGCGATGCGGTTGACCAGGTGCTCGGGGAGCCGCCGTATTGACATGCGTAAGCCTCTAGACCAGTCAGCGGGCTTCCGCGACCGGGCTTTCACCCATCGGTAGAGACGATTTTCCGCCGGTCGCGCGACGGACGGACAGTAGACATATGAGTTTCATGCGCTGGTTCAAATTCATGTCGCACGACATGGCGATCGATCTGGGGACGGCCAATACCCTGGTCTACGTGCGCGGACGTGGGATCGTGCTCGATGAGCCGTCGGTCGTCGCCATCGAGATGGTCAACGGCGTGAAGAAGGTGCGCGCGGTCGGCGACGATGCGAAGATGATGATGGGCAAGACGCCTGAACATATGGAGGTGATCCGCCCGCTGCGCGACGGGGTGATCGCCGATATCGACATCGCAGAAGACATGATCAAGCACTTCATCGTGAAGGTTCATGGCAAAAGGCGCTTCCCACGCTCGATCGAGATCATCATCTGCGTTCCGTCAGGATCGACCAAGGTGGAGCGCCGCGCGATCCGCGACGCGGCGTCGAACGCGGGCGCGAGCCAGGTATTCCTGATCGAGGAACCGATGGCGGCCGCGATCGGCGCGGACATGCCGGTGACCGAACCGATCGGATCGATGGTCGTCGATATTGGCGGCGGAACGACGGAGGTGGCGGTGCTCTCGCTGCGCGGGCTCGCTTATACGACCAGCGTCCGCGTCGGCGGCGACAAGATGGACGAGGCGATCGGATCCTATGTGCGCCGCAACCATAATTTGCTGATCGGTGAGGCGACCGCCGAGCGGATCAAACAGCAGCACGGCACCGCACGGATGCCCGCCGACGGGGTTGGCGAGCGAATCCTGATCAAGGGCCGCGATCTGGTCAACGGCGTTCCCAAGGAGATCGAGATCACGCAGGCGCAGATCGCCGAGGCATTGTCCGAACCCGTCTCGGCGATCGTCGAAGGCGTGCGCATGGCGCTGGAAAACACCGCGCCCGAACTCGCGGCCGACATTGTCGATCAGGGCATCGTACTGACGGGCGGTGGAGCGCTGCTCGACGGCATCGACGAAGTCCTGCGGCAGGCGACCGGCCTTCCCGTCACGATCGCGGACAATCCGCTTACCTGCGTCGCGCTCGGTACCGGGCGCGCGCTGGAAGATCCGATGTTCCGCGGCGTGCTGCACACGGCCTGAGGCCGGGACGGGAGGCGGAGCCATGGCCCCGCCACGCCATCGCAACCGCGGCTTTTCGCGGCGTATCCAATATGGCCTGTTCTTTGGCTATGTCTCGGGCGCGATGGGGGTCGTCGCGGGGATCGCACTGATCCTGATCGCGCGGTTTGATCCCGTCGCCTTCCAGGGGATACGCGGGCTGGCGCTCGATCTGACGACGCCGATATCCACGGTGATGCGGCCTATCGTGCGAGGCGGCGATTCGGTCGCGCGCGGTGTCAGCGACTATCTCAACGCCGCGAGCGAGAATCACGCGCTGCGGGCCGAGCTTGCCGGGGCACGACGCGGGTTGATCCAGGCGCGCGTGCTCGCGTTTGAAAATGCACGGCTGAAGCGCACCCTGCGGCTCGTTGGTGACCAGGGCCCTCCGATCGTAACCGCGCGCATCGTAGGTTCAAACCTGACTGGCACGCGCCGCTTCGCGACGATCGCCGCCGGCCATGGAGAGGGAATCGCATCGGGCCAGCCGGTGCGGGCGGCGGACGGCCTGGTCGGGCGGATAGGCGAGGTCGGCAGCCACGCCGCGCGTATCATGTTGCTGACCGACGGCGGGAGCACGGTGCCGCTGCGCGTCGTGCGGACCGGAGACGCGGCGCTGGCCGAAGGCGGCGGCGACGGGGCGCTGGAAGTCCGTTCGACCACGATCGGTGGGCGCGGCTTCGTGCGCGGGGACCTGCTCGTCACCTCGGGGGTCGGCGGGGTTTATCCGGCGGACGTTCCGGTCGCGATCGTGACGACAGTCAGCGGCGAGGTCGCCACCGCGCGCCCCCTTGCCGATCCCTCCCGGCTCGATTTCGCACTGGTGCTGCCGCAGGCGCCCGCGCCGCCGCCGCTCGCGCCGCCGGCAGGCAAGCGCCACTGATGTCGATCGTCGAATCGGATCTGCTCGACCGCCCTTCGACGGCGCGATTGCATTTCGTGCCCGTCGCATCGACCCTGCTTGCATCCTATATAGGATTGCTGCCGTTCGTCGTGACGGCGCCGATTTTGCCCCCCTTTGCGTTGCTGGTTGCGCTCGGCTGGAGACTCCTGCGGCCCGAACTATGGGCCGCCTGGGTCGCGTTGCCGCTCGGCCTGGCCGACGATCTGATCGGCGGCGCGGCGCCAGGGACGGCAATGACCCTGTGGACTATCACGTTCCTCGCGATCGACATCGTCGACGCCCAGCCGATGTGGCGCGATTATTGGCTCGATTGGGGGATCGCGGCGATCGCGATATCGTTCTGCGCGGTCGGATCGTGGGCGATCGGCATGTTCGTCGGGGGCGGTGGCAGCCTGTCGGTGATGCTGGCGCCGACCATCGTGGCCATCCTGTGTTTCGTCCCGATCGCGCGATTATGTGCGACGCTGGATCACTGGCGGCTGGCGCGATGAGCGGCTTTAATGGTCGCGGCCGCAGCGTCACCCATCAAGCGCTGGCGTTCAGCTTCTCCCGCCGCGCGATCCTGTTGGGCGGACTGCAGGCAGGCGTGGCGGCTCTGCTCGGCGGGCGGATGGCGTGGCTCGCGATCGCCGAGCGCGATAAATATGACCGGCTGGCCGAATCCAACCGCGTCCAAAGCCAGCTCATCCCACCACGCCGCGGATGGATCGTCGATCGCCATGGGAAGCCGATCGCGGTGAACAAGACGAGCTTCCGCGTCGACCTGATCCCCGATCGACTGCAAGATCCCGACCGCGCCATCGATGAACTGCGCCACATGCTCGCGCTTAGCCATGACGATGTCGAGCGGATCAAGGAGGCGCTCGACAAATCGCCGGGTTACCAGCCGGTGCCCGTGATCGAAGGGCTGGATTATGAGCGCTTCGCGGCAGTGTCGCTGCGCCAGGCCGAACTTCCGGGGGTCGCCCCGACAAGCGGCTTCACGCGATCCTATCCGGCGGGCGCGGCGGTGGGCCATCTCTGCGGCTATGTGGGGCCGGCATCGGCCGAGGATTATCAGAAAACCCGCGATCCGCTGATGATCACGCCGGGCTTCAAGGTCGGCAAGGAAGGGCTGGAAAAGGTTTTGGAGCCGTGGCTGCGCGGGCGTGCCGGCGCCAAGCGGACGGAGGTGACCGCAGGCGGCCGGCTCGTGCAGGAGCTCACGACGAAACCCGAAATGATGGGTCATACGCTCAGGCTGACGATCGATGCCGGACTCCAGGAGTTTGCCGCGCGCCGGCTTGGCCCGAATAGCGGATCGCTCGCGGTCGTCGACTGCGAGACCGGCGGACTGCTCGCGATGTGCTCGATGCCGTCATACGACCCAAACAGCTTCACCGACGGCATCAGCAGGAACGAATGGGCGATGCTGTCGGGCGATGATCATCTTCCCCTGATGAACAAGACCCTGCTGGGCCTGTATCCGCCGGGATCGACCGTCAAACCGATGAACGCCCTGGCACTGCTGCGTTGGGGCGTAGGCGCCGAGGAGACCGTGACCTGCCCCGGTTTCTATCGGGTCGGCAATGCGATGTTCCATTGCTGGCGCCCGCGCGGCCATGGCACGGTCGACATGCACCGGGCGATCCAGCAATCGTGCGACGTATATTTCTACACGATGGCGCGCCGCATCGGCATCGACAAGCTCGCTCCGATGGCGCACGCGCTTGGACTGGGTGAGAAGTTCGGCGATATTCCGGCGACACTGCAACGCTACGGCACCTATCCCGACAGCGTGTGGAAGCAGCGCCGCTACAGGACGGCGTGGACGACCGCGGATACGGTCAACGCCTCGATCGGGCAGGGTTATGTGCTCGTCAATCCGCTCCAGCTCGCGGTGATGGCCGCGCGCATCGCGAGCGGCCGGTCGCTCACCCCGCGCCTCATCGTCAACCGGCGCTATGGCCAGCAGGGACCGTCGCTCAATATCCCGTCGGAGCATCTGGCCGTGGTCCACGCTGGAATGCGCGACGTGATCAATACCGGCGGTATGGGGACCGCAGGTGCATCGCGCCTGCCAGTCGCGGGCGTGGAGATGGCAGGCAAGACCGGCAGCGCGCAGGTGCGGCGCATCACGATGGCCGAGCGGCGTTCGGGCGTGCTGAGCAATGAGGCGCTTGCCTGGAAGATGCGCGATCACGGTCATTTCATCGGCTTCGCGCCGGTCGAGCAGCCGAAATATGCGATCGGCGTCGTGCTGGAACATGGCGGACACGGCGCAGCGGCGGCGCAGGTGGCGCGCGACGTGATGACGTGGCTGTTCGCGCCCGATCGCGCCATGGCGAACCTTGCCGCCTTCGAGGAGAAATGGGGTGGCGACATCCCCACGCGCATGGCGATCGACGCGCAGCGCTGGCTGGCCACGCGCGAGGGCGCGACGCACCACCCCGCCGATGAGCTCGCTCCTTCGTCCGGCGAGGAAGGGCCCGCCGATTGAGCAACTCGCTCGTCCCGACACCGCTCGCGCGCATGCCGTGGCTGCTGATCCTGATCGTCACCGCGATCACCGGCTTCGGGCTGGTTGTGCTCTATTCGGCCGCGGGCGGCAGACTGATGCCATGGGCGCTGCCCCAAGGGGTGCGCTTTATCGCTTTCCTGTTGGGAGCGATGGCCCTGTCACGCCTGTCCGAGCAGCAGTTGAAGGATCTCGCCTGGCCCGTCTACGTGGTCCTCATCATTTTGCTGTTCGGGGTCGAGGCGCTGGGCGCGGTCGGCGGTGGCAGCCGGCGCTGGCTCGATCTCAAGATCATCCGCCTCCAGCCGTCCGAATTGATGAAGCCCGCGATCATTCTCGTTCTCGCGCACTTTTACGACATGCAGCCGGCCGCCGAGACGCGACGATTTTCGGCGATCTGGCCACCGGCCTTGCTGATAGGCATCCCGTTCGTCCTCGTTCTGGTCCAGCCCGATCTCGGCACCGCGCTGATGATCGCGTTCGGCGGGGTCGTGGTGATGTTTCTGGCGGGCATACCCAAGCGGTTGTTCATCGGCGGGGGGCTGGCGCTGATCGGGCTGGTCCCGCTCGGGCTCAACCTGATGCACGATTACCAGCGGCGCCGGATCGAAATCTTTCTCAATCCGGAGAGTGATCCGCTCGGCGCCGGCTATCACATCATCCAGTCCAAGATAGCGATCGGATCGGGTGGGCTTACCGGCAAG
>DATMIP010000221.1:0-4248 GCA_035554515.1 Sphingomonas sp.
CGCTGAGGATCAGGAACAGACCATTGGCGGCGATGAAACCGACCGGCGCTCCCAATTGCGGGAACATCCCATAGCGCGCGCGTTTCCCTGGCGGGGCATGCTCCACCGCGAGCAAGGCTGCCCCGCCCCACTCGCCGCCCAGGCCGAAGCCCTGCCCGAACCGCAGCACGCACAGCAACAGCGGCGCGATCCAGCCCGCCGTCGCATAAGTCGGGAGAAAGGCCACCAGGGTGGTCGAAATCCCCATCGTCAGCAGCGACGCCACCAATGTCGATTTGCGCCCTACGCGATCACCGAAATGGCCGAAGAAGATCGATCCCAACGGCCGCGCCACGAACGCCACGCCGATCGTCGCGAAGGCCAGCATCTGCCGTGCCGCATCCGACGACGCGGGAAAGAAAAGCGCGCCGAACACGAGCGCGGCCGCTGTCGTATAGACGTAGAAGTCATAGAATTCGATCGCGGTGCCGATCAGGCTCGCTGCCAGCACGCGCTGAGTCGAGGGCGTTGCCGCTCCCGTCATATCCCTCTCCCCCGGCGGCGATTGTGCCGCATGGGGGTGGATTGGCGCGGCGGGCGGCGGTGGTCAACCGCGCGCCCGCCGGGCCGGCTTGTCAGCGATGCGGACGTGCGCGCCGGACTTCGTGCGTCTGGACGCAGCGATCATGGACCGTGCGCGAACAGGGCGGATAGCTCGACGTATCCGTCGGCGCGACCGGCGCGACCGTCTCGGCCGGCGGGCTGGCATTCATCGTCGCGTCGGGGGCGGGTGGCGGCGCCGGCACGGTCGCGTCGGGAGCCGGCGCGGGCGGAGGCGCGGTCGCATCAGTCGCCGGCGGCGGGGCCGCCGGATCGGGCACCGGGGGTGTCTGGGCAATAGCCGCCGAACCGACGATCAGCGACGCGGCGATAAGAAAAGTTGCTTTCACGGATGCACTCCTTGCTCTGTGTCGGGCCGCAATTGCGGCGCGCTTCCCCGCTCATGCGGACGGACAGGCAGGCAAGGTACGGCGGTCGAGCCTGAAAGTTCCGTATCTGTCCCAAATCTCCTCCGGGATAGCCATCAACTCGGTCGATGGCGCTGCGCGGGCAGGTCATTGCGAGCCCCGCGAGCGGCGCGGCAATACAGATTCGCAGGCTGGCCAGATTCGCAGGCTGGATCGCCACAGCGCTACGCGCTTCGCGATGACGGCGGGAGATGATCCGCACACTCATCCATCAGACTTACACCACCGGCAAGGGACCCGCCTCCTGAGATGCCAGCCTTCGCTGGCATGGCGGGACGTTTACACATCGCTCCGCGCGCACTGGCGGTGCTAGCGGTTGCCCCCGCTCCCGCCGTTCCCTACCTGTTCGCAGGTGAGTCTCCCCGCTTCCTCTCCCGACGATCCGCCGTATCTGCGCGGCCTCAACGCGCGCCAGCGCGAAGCGGTGCTCACCACCGACGGCCCGGTGCTGGTGCTCGCCGGCGCCGGCACGGGCAAGACCGCCGCGCTCACCGCGCGCCTTGCCCACCTGATCGCGACGCGC
Organism: Sphingomonas sp.; assembly: GCA_035554515.1. Lineage (GTDB taxonomy): Bacteria > Pseudomonadota > Alphaproteobacteria > Sphingomonadales > Sphingomonadaceae > Sphingomonas_I. Next base: position 1,531 of record DATMIP010000221.1, read on the forward strand.
CGCGCCTGGCCGAGCGAAATCCTCGCGGTCACCTTCACCAACAAGGCCGCGCGCGAGATGCGCGAGCGCGTCGGACGGATCATGGGCGAGGCGGTCGAGGGCATGCCGTGGCTCGGTACCTTCCACTCGGTCGCCGCCAGGATGCTGCGCCGCCATGCCGAGCTGGTCGGGCTGCAGAGCAACTTCACCATCCTCGACACCGACGATCAATTGCGCCTGCTCAAGCAATTGATCCAGGCGGCGGATCTCGACGAGAAACGCTGGACCGCGCGGGCGCTCGCCGGGCTGATCGATCGCTGGAAGAATCGCGGCTGGACCCCGGCCGAGATCGACGCCGGCGAAAGCGAGGCGTTCGCCAACGGCCGCGGGCGCGAGCTTTACGCCGCCTATCAGGCGCGGCTCAAGGCGGTGAATGCCTGCGATTTCGGTGACTTGTTGCTGCACATGCTGGTGATTTTGAAGACGCACCGCGACGTGCTCGAAAGCTATCAGCAGCGTTTCCGTTACATCCTCGTCGACGAATATCAGGATACCAACGCCAGCCAATATCTGTGGCTGCGGCTGCTCGCCCAGGAGCACAAGAACATCTGCTGCGTCGGCGACGACGATCAATCGATCTATTCGTGGCGTGGGGCGGAGGTCGCCAACATCCTGCGTTTCGAGCGCGATTTCCCCGGCGCCAAGGTGATCAAGCTCGAACAGAATTACCGATCGACCCCGCACATCCTCGCCGCCGCATCGGGCGTGATCGCGCATAATGGCGGGCGGCTCGGCAAGACGCTCTGGACCGAGGAAGCCTCCGGCGAGAAAGTCCGCGTCATCGGCATCTGGGACGGGCCGGAGGAAGCACGCTGCGTCGGCGAGGAGATTGAGAGCGGCCAGCGTGTCGGTACCGCGCTCGACAAGGTCGCTATCCTCGTGCGCGCCCAGTTTCAGACGCGCGAGTTCGAGGATCGCTTCATCGCGATCGGCATGCCCTATCGCATCGTCGGCGGCTTCCGCTTCTACGAACGCGCCGAGATCCGCGACGCGCTCGCTTACCTGCGCGTCATCGCCCAGCCCGCCGACGATCTCGCCTTCGAACGTATCGTCAACACCCCCAAGCGCGGCATCGGCGACAAGGCGATCACCAAGCTCCACCAGCTGGCGCGCGCCGAAGGTCTCCCCCTCACCCACGCCGCCGCGCGCATCCTCGATACCGACGAACTCACCCCGCAGGCACGCCGCTCGCTCGGCAACCTCGTCGGCGATATCGCGCGCTGGCGCTCGAGGCTCGGCGAGCTGCCCCACGCCGAACTCGCGCGTCTCATGCTCGACGAGAGCGGCTATACCGCGATGCTCCAGGCCGAACGCTCGACCGAGGCCACCGGCCGCCTCGAAAACCTGACCGAGCTGGCGCGCGCGATGGAGGAATATGAAACGCTCGGCGCCTTCCTCGAACATGTCAGCCTGGTGATGGATAACGACGCCAACGCCGACGAAGCGAAGGTGACGATCATGACGATCCACGCCGCCAAGGGGCTGGAGTTCGACACCGTGTTCCTGGTCGGCTGGGAGGAAGGCGTGTTTCCGTCGCAGCGCGCGCTCGACGAAGGCGGCAATGCCAGCCTCGAGGAGGAACGCCGTCTCGCTTATGTCGCCATCACCCGCGCGCGCCGCCGCGCCTTCATCATGCATGCCGCCAACCGCCGCATCTACGGCCAGTGGACCTCTTCCATCCCCTCGCGCTTCGTCAACGAGCTCCCCGCCGAGCATATCGACAGCGAGACGACCATGACCGGCGGCGAAAGCCTGTGGCGCGCGCAATGGAGCGAACAGGCAGACCCCTTCGCCCACGTCGCCCGCGCCACCACCCGCGGCCCCGGCTGGCAACGCGCGGTCGGCAAACCGCTCGACATGGCCCCGACCCGGCTGGCCGAGGTCAAAGCCAGCGCAGCCTCCTTCGCCGCCAAACCGCGCAGCGACCTCGCGCTCGGCCAGCGCGTCTTCCACACCAAGTTCGGCTATGGCCTGATCGCCGAGATCGAGGGCAACAAGCTGGAGATCGATTTCGAACATGCCGGGCGCAAGCGCGTGTTGGATAGTTTCATCACGGTGGGGTGAGTGAGCCGCCTGTCGATCCTGCGATTGTCTCACTCAGCCACCCGAGCTAGAATGAAGCCGACGACGAACGGGGCGGCCTTGAAGCGCATTGCTTTTTACGGAGCGGTATTAGCAACCGGCGCGTTCGCGTTGCAATGGCTCGATTATCAGCGTCTCGCGCGGACGCATGCCGGCGATATCTATATCTTCCTCATCGCGGCCGCCTTCCTCGCACTCGGCATCTTCCTCGGCATGCGCATATTGGGCGCCACCCCGCCCGCCGCGCCTTTCGACGGCAACCCACGGGCACGCGCAGCGCTCGGCATCAGCCCGCGTGAACTTGCCGTGCTCCAGGCAATCGCCGCGGGACGATCGAACAAGGAAATTGCGGCTGAACTCGGTGTCTCGCCCTACACGGTCAAGACGCATGTCGCGCGCCTCTTCGTAAAGCTGAGCGCCAGGCGCCGGACCGACGCCGTCGCCAAGGCGCGCGAGCTACATATTGTGCGGTGATTTGCACGAAACTCCCGAAGCGCTGGGACCCCCGATTTCATCCGACCCGGATGCGCCTTGTGGATCATGCCCAGAATATTCGGGGTGATTTGCGCGAAATCACCCTTTTGGGCGATTGCCTTT
>DATMIP010000222.1:0-2495 GCA_035554515.1 Sphingomonas sp.
CCCTGCCCTTTTCGGCCATCACGATCAGCTTCGATGCCCGCCGGGCGAGCGCCTCGATAACGGCGCGCTGGTCGGCATTCGGATGTTCGAGAACGGTGTGGAGCGTGACGACGACCGGCGCCTCGACCCGATCGAGCATCCGCAGCAGCAGTGCGCCCGCCGGTCCGCCGAAGATTCCATATTCATGCTGAATTAAAACAACGTCGGCGCGGCTGTCATTTATACGCTGCGCCGCAGCGCGATAGTCCGACAAATCCTCCTGCCGGATCGCACATGTAACTTCCGATCCATAGGCATAGGAGCCGCCCGGATCGGTCATCGCATAAAGATCCAGATCGATCTCGGGAAAGGCGCCATGGAGTGCCTTGTAGACATCTCGCGTGAAGGTGGCGATGCCGCACAGGCGCGGAGGGCTGTTGCCGATCAATGCGATACGCCTGATCTTGGTCAACGGGGCCGTCCTAACCATGATTCATCCTCAATTAATTGTTTCACACCACTCCGTCTGAAACGGCCAAGGATCGCGCTGTCTGCGTACCATGAGGTGGTGATTATTAACAAATCTTCAACTCCCAAAAAGGTTGCGGTTCCGATGGTGCGCCGCAACAATATGCGCCGAGGCGGGTTTAGGGAGCGCTAAATTCAGCGTTGACGGGCAAAAACCGTACGCTAATGGAGCGGACGGGACGGCATTCGGGCCGGGCCCGAAATTATTTACGTGGAGCAGCTCGGATGAAGAAAGTTGTCTTTGTTCTCGCCGCTGCCGGCCTGATGTCTCTGGCCGCTTGCAGCAAGCAGACCCCGGCGGAAAACGCGACCGACGCGACCGCCAATGCGCTGGATAACGCCGGCGAGAATCTCGAGGACATGGCCGAGAACACGTCGAATGACACGGCGGCTGCCTCGCTCGATAATGCTGCGGACAATGCGCACGACGCCGCCGACGCGGTCGAAGCCAACAAGCAGTAATTGCTTCGCCGAACGGCGAACGAGGATATAGAACGGGCGTCCGGTGACGGGCGCCCGTTTCCTTTTCCGGCATGACCTGCCCTTGGCAGGAAGGCCCGTCCGTCGCTAACGACCGCGCATGACCACGGCCCAGCTTACCCTTTTCAACAGCCTGACGCGGAGTCTTGAGCCGTTCTCGACCGTCGATGGCAGGCTGGTCCGCATCTATAGCTGCGGTCCAACCGTCTACAATTTTGCGCACCTCGGCAATCTGCGCGCTTATATATTCACCGATACGTTGCGGCGCGCGCTCGCGTTCAAGGGCTACGAGGTCCGACACGTCATCAACATCACGGACGTCGGCCATCTCACGTCGGACGCCGATGCGGGCGCGGATAAGATGGAATTGGCCGCAGCCGGCCTGGGCCGGGATATCTGGGAGGTGGCGGCCTTTTATACCGCCGCCTTCAAGCGCAATCTCGCCGATCTCAACATTCTTGACCCGACGCTTTGGTCCGTGGCGACCGACCATATCGCCGATATGATCGCGTTCGCCGCGAAGATCGCGCCCGATCACTGCTATGAAATCGACAGCGGCCTCTATTTCGATATCTCGACGGTGCCCGATTATGGCCGGCTCGCGCGATCGATATCGGATCAAGGAGAAAGCCGCATCGATCCCGTCACGGGGAAGCGAAACCCGCAGGATTTCGCGATCTGGCGCAAATCGCCACCGGGCGAGCAACGCCAGATGGAATGGGATAGTCCGTGGGGGCGCGGTGCCCCGGGCTGGCATCTTGAATGCTCGGTGATGAGCCTCAAATATCTCGGGCCCGAACCGTTCGACATTCATACCGGCGGCATCGATCATCGCGAAATCCATCATCCCAACGAGATCGCGCAGAACCAGGCTTATTGCGCGTGCGCGGCGGAGCAGCCAGGCTTCACCGGGGCTCGTTTCTGGATGCACAACAACTTTCTGGTCGATCGCGCCGGCAAGATGTCGAAATCGGGCGGGGGCTTTACCACCCTGCAATCGCTGAGCGATGCCGGCGTCCATCCGCTTGCCTATCGCCTGCTCTGCCTTTCGGCCCATTACAGGTCGGAACTGGAATTCGGCGGAGAAGCGGTCTCGGCTGCGCTTACGCGGCTGAAACGGCTCGTTATCACGGTGGGGAAGCTTGGCGACGGCGTCGGCACGGCCGATCCCGCTTATCTCAGCCGGCTCGATGCCGCCTTATCGGAAGACCTGAACACACCGCAGGCACTGGTCGCGCTCGAAGAAATGCTGGCCGACAAGCGATTGTCCGCCGGTGATCGGCGAGCCACGCTCGCGGCATTTGACGATGCGCTCGGCCTTCGGCTGCTCGCTCTCCCCCGCACCGACCTGCGCCTCCGCCCTGCCGATGCAACGCTTACGCCGGAGGAAATCGAGGCGCGCATCGACGAACGCCAGCAGGCGCGCGCAGCCAGGGATTTTGCGCGTTCGGACAGGATACGCGACACGCTTGCCGACGAAGGCGTCGAGGTGATGGATGGCGATCCGC
>DATMIP010000223.1:0-5907 GCA_035554515.1 Sphingomonas sp.
CGCCATGGCGAGAAGCTCTACGAGACATTGCTCAGCCGTGAGGAAATGGCGGTCGCGCAGGACCTGGGCGATTATTATCGTGTGCCGGCCGACAATCGCGATCTCAATTACTCGGTCTTCGTGGAGAAGGGTGAGCAGGCCATCTCCGAATATGATGATTTCAATTCGCACAATACGCGACGGCTCGACCCGACCGAGATGAGCGTGATCCTGCGCAAACTCGATTATTTCCGGGACGGCGAGGTCGACGCGTAATGGCATCGCGCATCCTGATCACCGGGGCGGATGGCTTTATCGGCCGGAACCTTGGCGTGCGGCTGCGCGAACTCGGATTCGATCCGATCCCTGTGACGCGTCGCACGGGTGACATCTCCAGCGCGGTCGCCGATGCGGATTTCGTGATTCACCTGGCGGGCGCGAACCGACCCACCGATCCGGCCGATTTCATGGCCGTCAATCGGGATGTTTCGGCGCGGCTGGGAGACGCGGTCGTGGTGGCTGGCCGGCGAATCCCGCTGATCTTCGCATCCACCTCGCGCGCGCTGGAAGACAGTGAATATGGCCGCAGCAAGCTGGCGGGGGAGGCTGCGCTGGTCGCGGCTGGCGCGGCTTCCGGATCGCCCGTGCACATCTTCCGCCTGCCCAACATATTCGGCAAATGGTCGCGGCCCTTTTATAACAGCGCCGTCGCAACCTTCTGCCACAATGTCGCGCGCAATCTGCCGATCGAGATCCACGATGCGTCATCCCCTTTGCGGCTCGCCTATATCGACGACGTCGTCTCGGCCTTCGCGGACCTTATCGCCAGGCCCGATGCGCCCGGCGGACTGCACGATATCATCCCTGTTTATGATACGACGGTCGGTGCGGTCGCCGACATGATCCGCGGGTTTCGCGCCGATCGCGGTGAAAACCTGATCGCCGATGTCGGCACCGGCCTTACTCGCGCGCTCTATGCCACTTATGTCTCGTTCCTGCCGCCGGCCGAGTTCAGTTACCCGATTGCAAGCCACCGCGATCCGCGCGGTGCCTTTTCGGAAATGCTCAAGACCCGGACAGCCGGCCAATTCTCCTATTTCAACGCCCTGCCCGGCGTGACCCGCGGCGGCCATTATCATCACACCAAGACCGAGAAATTCCTCGTCGTCCACGGGCGGGCGCGCTTTCGTTTCCGCCATATTCTAAGCGATGAGCGGCATGAGCTCGAAACCTCCGCCGAGGAGCCCGTGGTGGTCGAAACGATCCCGGGCTGGTCGCACGACATTACCAATATCGGTGACGAGGTGATGGTGTCGCTGCTGTGGGCGAACGAGATATTTGATCGCACGCGGCCCGACACGATGGGAGCGCCCGTCTGATGCGCAAGCTGAAGGTCATGACCGTTGTCGGCACGCGCCCGGAGATCATCCGCCTGTCACAGGTGATCGCCAGGCTCGACGAGCATGTCGATCATATGCTCGTCCACACCGGCCAGAATTATGATTACGAGTTGAATGAAATCTTCTTCCGCGATCTCGGGCTGCGCGCACCCGATCTTTTCCTCGAAGCCGCCGGCGATGGCGCGGCCGAGACGATAGGCCGTGTCATCATGGCGACCGACAAGGTATTGGCGAGCGTTCGGCCCGACGCGATGCTTATCCTCGGCGATACCAATTCGTGCCTGGCGGTGATTCCCGCCAAGCGCCGTCGGGTGCCCGTTTTCCATATGGAAGCCGGCAATCGCTGCTTCGACGATCGCGTTCCCGAGGAAATCAACCGCCGGATTGTCGATCACACAGCCGATATCAACCTGCCTTATTCATCCATTGCGCGCGATTACCTGCTCGCCGAAGGACTCCCGCCAGACCGGGTGATCAAGACAGGTAGCCCGATGTTCGAAGTGCTTGCCTGCCATCGCGCCGCGATCGACGGTTCGCAGGTCCTTGCAACACTGGATGTCGCCCCGCACGGCTATTTCCTGGTGAGCGCGCATCGCGAGGAGAATGTCGACGCCGAACGCCAGCTGCGCCGTCTCGCCGGCTCGCTGAATGCCATCGCGCTACGTTACCGCCTGCCAATCCTTGTCAGCACCCATCCGCGCACGCGCGCGCGGATCGAGCAATTCGGCCTGACATTCGATCCGCTGGTCCGTCTCCTCAAGCCGTTCGGCTTTCTCGATTACAATGCGCTCCAGATGAGCGCGCGTGCCGTCCTTTCCGACAGCGGCACGATCAGCGAAGAATCCTCCATCCTCAATTTCCCCGCGCTCAACATCCGTGAAGCGCATGAGCGGCCCGAGGCGATGGAACAGGCGGCGGTGATGATGACCGGGCTGGGAGAAGAGCGCATTCTCCAGGCGCTTGATATCCTCGAGAGCCAGCCGCGCGGTAAGGATCGGCTGATCCGCCTGCCGGCCGATTATGCCGTACCCAACGTCTCGGACAAGGTGGTGCGGATCATCCTGAGCTACACCGATTATGTCAGACGAACGGTGTGGAAGGAATATTGATCGCCACCAGGCTGGCGGGCTTGCGATGCCGACCGGCGCGATGAACGGATCCCGATGGCGGCGATCCGGTCTCGCGGTCGCCCTTTTCTTCGCTTTCAAGGTAGCGCTGGGCGCGGCGATCCTGATCGCGTCGGCGCAGTGGATGACGGTCGTGGACTTCGCGATCTTCTCGCAGCTGTTGATCCTTATCGCCTATCTGGCGAGCGTCGGCACCGCCGGTGCGCAGAACGGGCTGATACGCCAGGTCGCCGCTGCCGATGGAGACGCCGCCACGATCGCGCGCGAAATACGCGCAGCCGTGACGATCTGGTCGGGCGTGGCGATCCTGGCGCTGATTGGTGCCACCACATTCCGCCTGCCGATCTCGCTGCTGCTGCTGGGCACGGGCGATGTCGCTTATGCGGTGCCGTGGCTCACGCTGTTCGCGATGGGCTCAGGGCTCGGCCAGCTTTTCTGCTCGGTGCTGACCGGGACCAACCGCACCGGTGCCGCGCTGTCCGCGCAGGCGACAGGACTGGTCGGCGGGACCGCGCCGGCAATGATCCTGCTTCACCTCGGCATGCCGATAAGTGCCGCGCTCGCGTTCAGCGCCGGTCAGGGCGCCACCACGTTGGTCGCGGCGGTCTGCATCCGGAACGAGATCGTAGCCGCGTGGCGCAACCGCGATCCCACCCGGCCTGAAATGAAGCGGCTGCTGGGCTTTTCCGGCGCCTTTCTCGCCACGGCATCGATCATGCCCCTGACCCTGATCGGTCTGCGCTCGGTCTATCGGGCCGCCTTCGGGCTGGACGCGCTCGGCTATTGGCTCGCCGCCAATCGCATTTCCGACGTCAACACGCAGTTGCTCGGCCTCTATATGGTGCAGGCTTTTCTGCCCGACATTTCAAGCAGGCCGGCGGCGGAACGGAGACGTCTGGCCGTCCGCACTGCGATCGGCGCGGCGGGCGTGATGGCGCTGCCCATGCTGGCCTTCCTGATCGCCCCGTCCTTCTTCGTACGCACCTTCCTCTCGGCGAAATTCCTGCCGGCAACGATCTTCTTCGCCGCCTATCTGCTGGGCGATACGATGCGCGCGGGCGCATCCACCGCCGCTTACACCGCGCTCGCGCACGGCAGGCTGGTCCTCTATATCGGGATCGAGGCGGCCAGCGCGGTCTCGATGATCCTGCTCGTGACAAGCCTGACATGGGCGCATGTCTTCTATGCGCCGCCGATCGCTTACGTCGCGACCTATGCGATCATGGCGCTGGCTGCGGGATTGGTGTCGCTGCGTGATCCATGGCCCAGGCGGCGGCGCGCATGAAATACCGCCTCGCCCGGACTTTGCGCGGTTATCAGCCGATCTACTGCCTCGACGACGAGCTGATCCTGCAGCGCGGACGCCGACTCTATCGGTCCGATTTTGAGCTTCATGCGATCGCGCCGCTGTGCACGCTGCCGCGGGAACGCGCGATCGCACGCTTGCGCTCGCGACTGATCGACAGGATATTCCGCCTCGGCATTCAGTCGGCCGCAATGCTCGAGGCCGAACATCTGCTCGCCGCGCGTCGCGGTGTCATTTATCGCGTATCGCTGGCAACCGGTGAATGGGCGGTCGATCTTGCGATTCCGAACGGCCGGCGCCTCCTCAACCTGTCGATGATCGACGATTCCGCGACGGGTCGAAAGGCGCTCTGCTTCGGTGAATATTCGACGCTTCACGACGGCAGCGCGGTCAATGTCTGGCGTCGCGATGCCGCTCCCGACGCGATCTGGCAGATCAGCGCCACCTTCGCTGCCGGAGAGATCGATCATGTCCACAACATTTGTCAGGTTGCGGATGGCGCAATCTATATCCTCACCGGCGATTATGGCGACGGCGCCGGCATCTGGAAGTCCGATTCCGCGCTCGACAGCTTTACGCCCATCGCACGCGGCGCGCAGAATGTGCGCGCATGCTGGATATGGCAGGCGCCGCACGGCGCCCTCTATTTCGCAACCGATTCGCAATTCGAGCCCAACCATCTGCGGTGCATCGAAAACGGTACAATCACGGACGTCGCGGCGATCGCCGGCAGCTCGATCAGCTTCGGCGCCGGCAACGAACGGGCCATCTTTTCAACGGCGGTCGAGCCAGGCGCCGTCTCGGGCAACCGGATTCGCGACATCCTCGATCGCCGGCCGGGCCCGGGAATGATGTCGAACGAGGCGGCACTCTACAGTTTCGAGAATGGCGAACTCATCACCATTTGCCGCGCTGCCAAGGATATCTGGCCGATGCGCCTGGCGCAGTTCGGCACGTTTCAATTACCCGGCGGAGTGATGCCGCCCGACCGTATCTACGCCTTCGGCGTCGGCCTGTCCGGTTATGACGGCCGCTGCCTGTCGTTCGAGCGCGCGGGATGACCGATACCAACCCCCCAGGCATCCTCATGCTCTGCAACAATTTCCGGAAGGACGCCGCCTCCCCCTATCTCACCAATACGCTGGCCGACGCGCTGGCGGCCGCCGGAGCCCGCGTCCACGTCGGCGTGGTCGATTGGCAGGCGCCGCCAGGAACCCCGCCTGAGCTGATGACCATGCCAAGCGGGGTCGAGGCGCTGTTCGTCGCACCGCGCGCAATTCGTGGGCTCGGGCGATTCGTTGCCGATGCCTCGAAATGGCTTGGCGCATCGGCGTTCATGGTGCGCGGCCTCGCGCGCGCATTCGGAGAGCGCCGGATCGATCTGATGATTTCGTTCAGCCCGCTCGTCACCACCGGCTTTCCGATCCTGTGGGCGAAGCGGCGTTTCGGATGCCGAGGCGTCGCCTACATCACCGATTTCTTCCCGCTGCATCAGCAGGCGGCGAAACAGATCAACGGACGCATTCCCGTGGCGATCGGATTGGCGATCGAAAATATGCTGTTGCGGCGTTTCGAAACGATCGCATGCATGTCGCCGGCGGGTGTGTCCTATCTGCGCCGCCATTATCGGATACGGGCGGACCAATCGACGCCGGTGCTGCGCTTGTGGGGTGACACCGATCCGCTCCCTCCCGTCGATCGGGGTGCCACGCGCGCGCGCTTCGGCTTGCCCGACGATCGGCCCATCATCCTGTTTGGCGGTCAGATTTCAGAAGGGCGTGGGATCGAGGACATACTCGTCATGGCGCGGCTCGCCCGCCAGCGCCGGCCCGATCTGCTTTTCTTCCTCCTTGGCGAAGGCCGGCTCGAACCGCTGGTCCATGCCTATATCGAGGGCGGCGGCGACAATGCCATTCTCCACCCTGCGGTAACCCGGGATGCCTATCTTGAAATCGCGAGCGCCTGCGATGTCGGCCTGGTCGCGACGGTTCCAAACACAGGCGTCCCGACCTTCCCTTCCAAGACGATCGACTATCTGCGCGCGGGAATTCCTATTGCCGCCTCCATCGAAACGACGACCGATTATGGCGCCTTC
>DATMIP010000224.1:0-19183 GCA_035554515.1 Sphingomonas sp.
CAAGGCAAGCGCGCTCCGCGCACTGGCCGCATTGGCGCGCGCTTCCGCCAGGGTAGCGCTGAAGGGCCGCGGATCGATCGTGAAGAGGAGTTGGCCGCGGCGGACGAAATCGCCGTCGCGAAAGTGCACACCAATCACTTCGCCGGCAACGCGCGGACGAATTTCAACGGTCCGGCTCGGTGCGAAACGCCCGACATAATCGTCCCACGCCCGCACTTCGCGCACGAGCGGGGTGGCCACGGTCACGCTCGGCGGCGGCGGCGGCGGCGGCGTGGCCGGGCGGTGGAGCAATTTCCACAAACCAAAGGCGAGAATCAATGCCACGATGATGACGGCACCGATCCGGATATGGCGTGGCCGCTCGGTATCCACCGCTTCGTCGGGATGGATGTCGTTGGCGATCATATTCATGCGGCACTCCCGCGACGACGGACAGCGCGCCCGCTTGAAACACTCGCAAGCAAAGTTTCGGCTTGGCCGGCGGTAAAACCCGCGGCCAGGAAGCGCTTGATCTCCGAAACCGGCAATGTGTAACTCCGATGCCAGGCATGGACGGCCATCCGGCGCAGCGCCTCCAGCCGCGGGTCCGCGAGTCTCGACTGCCGCCCCAGGCCGAAGAGGCTGCCGAGCGCGCGGGCAAGCGGCCCGGGCGTATCCAGACTCGAGATGCCGTCACGGCGCGCAAGGGCGATTACGGTCCATTCAAGCGCGGAAAATTCTTCTACACCCTCAACCTGCGGTGCCCAAGGCCCCGTCGCGGCATGGGCGCCGGCCACTTCGAAAGCGGATGCGTGATCCAGGTAGGCCATAATCGTCCCTTTCTGGCATGACCGTCCGATCCACCTTCAGTGGAAGCGTGAGGTCGCAAGGGCGCCAAGCGCCCGCGCCTTTCATGTTACAATAATGTGATGTCAGGTTCCGGCGCGATGCCGAACGTCAGTCCCGGATGTTCGATTGCTTCATTGGGGGTGTCTCCCTCTCGGCTCGCCACTTCCTTACCGAACGGTATATAACACTCTGCTGCAATGCGTCAATGGCTTTTATACCGCTTAGTATTTTTCGAAGTCAACGCCCGGGCCAGGTCCGCATCGCCATATCGACCAAGCTCTTGAGTTCGGAGACAGATGCGCCTGCCCCTGCTTGAACCGACAGCCCCTGAAGGACCGCTACCATATAGCGGGCGAGCGCCTCGGGCTCGATATCGGGAGGCAAATCCCCCTCGCTCTTGAATTCTTCGAGTCGCGCGATCAGGGCCTGACGCGACGATTTCTGACGTTCGATCACGGAATCGCGAATCTGCGACGCTTCCTGTCCGCAGGCAACCATGCTGATCACACCAAGGCAGCCCTTCGGATCGCAACTGCTGGTCTGCATCGCAAGAGCGCCCGTCAGCAGCCGTTCGGCCATTTTGCGCGACGTTGTCTCCTTCAGCGCCTCTCCCATATAGGCCATTTTTTCGCGCTCGTAGAGATCGAGGGCCTTTTTGAAGAGTTCTTCCTTGTTTCCAAATGCGGCATAGAGGCTTGGTTTGGCGATGCCCATTTCGGCGGTCAGTTCCGCCATCGACGCACCTTCATAGCCACGGCGCCAAAAGACACGCAGCGCCGCCGTAAGAGCCTCGTCGACATTGAATTCACGAGGGCGGCCCTTAGCCACGCAACAGGAGAGATTAGGTTTCATACCGAGCGGTATATAGATGGTCTGACCGTCCCAGTCCAGCCAGTGGCGGGACTTCATGATGGTCGCGCTACCATCTGCCCGGCAGTCCGCGAACGTCCTACCGTACGGAAATCCGTCCGAACGACCGCGGGAAGCACCACATGGCGCCGGACGCCAGGATCGTTGCGGCGAGCGGCAGGCCGGCGGACAGCAATACGAGGCTGTGCAGCACATTGGCCGGCTGGATGTCGCGCGCCACATATCCAGAGGCGGACAGCAAGGCGCCGAAGGTTGCGACGGCTATCCCTTGGGCCACCTTCTGCAGCAGCGCGGCGACCCCGAACGACAATGTGTCCATGCGCGCGCCGCCGGCTGGCCCGCCATGTTCGACGACATCGGGCAACAATGCCCAGAAGCCGAAAAACAGCCCCTGCCCGCCCGCCTGAAACAGGATGAACAAAGATTGCGCGCCAGGCGCGGATACCGGGCGCAGAATGAGCAGCAGCAACAGCGCCAGCGCCGCCGTGGCCGCGCTGCATTGCCACTGAAGCCGATGACCGAAGCGCGTGGCGAAGGCCATCCAGACCGGCACCGCCACTATCCCGGCAAGACCCATCGCTGCCAGCGCCACCGCGCCTGCGGCGCCGTCGCCGACCTGATATTTGAAATAATATGGAACCGCGCGCGTGAGAATCCCCATCGCCGCCACCCCGCCGCAAATACCCAGGTTGAGCAGTGCGAACCCCCTGTTTGCTGCGATTGCGTTCAGGATCGGACCGAGCCGGAACGCAGCGCTCCCGGCCGCAGCGGAGGCAGGTTCGGCAACCGGCATCGCTTCCACCCGGAACAGCATGATCGTTGCGACCACGCCTAACGGAATGGCAACGATCGCGTAAGCGGCCGCCCCATGGCCCGCCATATTCGCCAGGTGCAAAGTCGCTTGTGTCCCAACCGCCACCCCCATCGCCGCAACCGAACCGAGGATCATCCGGAGCCCGGCGATGCGTGATCGGGTGATGCTGTCGCCCGCGATCCGCACCGTAAGAGCGGCATAGGGGACGTTTACCGCGACATAGAGGGTCCGGAACAGCATATGCGCAATCAATGCGAACAGCGCCAGCCAGGCACCGTGAAACGGGACCGGCAGGTAGATGAGCACGAAGGAGAGAGCGAGCGGCAGCGCGCCGATTCGGATGAACCCTCGATTCCCGTGGCGATCGGCCGCGACGCCAATCAGCAGCCCGGCGATTCCGTCCCAGATGGACGCAGCCATGGTGATCAGGCCGGCGACCGCGGCCGAAAGCCCCAACGTGTCGGTATAAAAGAACAGAAGATAGAAGGTTATGCTTTGCCAATAGAGATTGCAGGCAAAATCTCCGCTCGCGAAGAGCAGGCTTTTTCGCCAGCCAAGATCCGCGACCTCTGGCTCAGACCCCATTGGCGGTCGAGAGCCGGGTGGTACCGCGGACCACCAGCTCGGGCTTTTGCAATTCCACCCGCGTCCCTTGGTCATGGCCATTGAGGAGATCGGTCAGGCGGATCACGGCCCGCGCGCCCATCTCGGCGATGCCCACGCGTGCCGTGGTCAGGGCCAGATACCGGGCGATCGGAACGTCATCGAATCCGGCCACGGCGATGTCCTCCGGAATGCGCACATTCGCGGCGCGTAGGGCCTGGAGGCAGCCGACCGCCATCATGTCGTTGGCCGCGAAAACGGCGTCGACTTTCATATGTTCGTTCAGGATCCGGGCCGCTGCCTCGGCGCCGCTCTCTTCGTTGAAGTCGCCCCGAATGATCGTCACCGAGGCGTCGGGCGCCAGTTGCCTGAGCACTTCCTCGAAGCCCTCGTGGCGTTCGCGCGCGTCGATATTGTGTTCCGGGCCGGCGATGTGGACGATCGAGCGGCGTCCGATTTCGGCGAAATGGCGCGCGATGGCGGCGGCGCCGGCACGATTATCGATGCGCAGCGACGGACAATCTCCGCTCGGATCGGAAGTATTGAGCAGGACGGCCGGCAGGCCGCGCGGTAACGATCCTGCCCATCCTTCGGATCGCCGCTGCGGACACATCAGAAGCAGACCGTCGACCCGCCCGTGCATCGCGCGCAGGGATTGCCACGCCTGCGAGGGATCGGCGTGCACATTGGAAAGGAGCAGCTGCAAACCAAGCCGGGTCGCCTCCCGATCCATGCCGCGCACGATTTCGGAAAAGAATTCGCCGTGAAGATCGGGCAACACGACACCGATGGCGTTGGAGCGCGCCATGCTGAGGCTGCGCGCGCCGGCATGGGGAACATAGCCGAGCGCGTCGGCGACGGCGACGATGCGGGCCCGGGTTTCGGGCCGCATGCTCTTGTGGCCGTTAAGCGCGCGCGAGACTGATGCGACGGACAAATGCGCCTGGCGCGCTACGTCACGGATCGTTGCTTCAGTCATGCTCGCTCAGGTCCCCGCAAAGAACTGCGATCCCCTCGAATTGCTTCCAGCGGCACCAGTTCACGCAGTTTATGTACCCGTTCCCAATCCGGATACAAGCGCCGGCTGGTCGGGAGATTTGGCCATTTTCGCCCTAATAGTCTCAAGTTCAACCCTGACGAAGGGTCAGCCAAACCCGATCTGAATCGCCGCGCGCGCGACCAAATTTGATCCCGTCCGACATAGCGATGATACGCTAGGCCGCTGCTGATTTTTGACGTGCGCGTCCATCGTAACACGGCCTCGAGGACGGCCGATAATTCGAACGAAGCGCATTGAACATTGTTGACGGCGTTCAGCGATGTCCGCCACAGAAACACGCAGCGAGTGGGACGGGATAGAGATGGGGCAGCGCGGCTTTGCCTTGATAGACGTTTTCGGCGAGGGCGCATTCGCGGGCAACCCGCTGGCCGTCGTCACCGGAGCCGACAATCTCGACGCCGCTGCGATGCAGCAGATCGCCAATTGGCTGAACCTGTCGGAGACGACCTTCCTTTTGCCGCCGACCGATCCCGGCGCCGACTATCGCGTCCGGATCTTCACGGTCGATCGCGAGCTGCCATTTGCGGGCCACCCGACGCTTGGAAGCTGCCATGCCTGGCTGGCGGCAGGCGGACGGCCGAAACTGGACTCGGTTGTGGTTCAGGAATGCGGAGCCGGTCTGGTCAAGGTTCGCCGGACGGACAATCAGCTCGCCTTCGCCGCGCCGCCATTAATTCGCTCGGGCCCCCCGAGCGAGGCGGAATTGGCTGAAGTGCTTTCGGTGCTCCGGATCGGCAGGCAGGCCGTGGTTGATGCGAGCTGGGCGTGCAACGGACCCAATTGGATGGCGGTCCTGCTGGATTCCGCAGAGAGCGTGCTCGCGCTCGAGCCGGCGCGCCATCATCCGCGCGTCATCGACATAGGGGTGGTGGGGCCGCACGCCCCGGGTAACGAAGCTGCATTCGAAGTCCGCGCTTTTTTCAGCGCCGGTGGCGGCAGCGTCGTCGAGGATCCCGTGACCGGAAGCCTCAATGCGTCGGTGGCGCAATGGCTTTTCTCCACAGGCAGGGCCTCGACGGCTTACGTGGCGGCGCAAGGCACCCGGCTCGGCCGACGCGGCCGGGTCCAGGTCGATCGCGACAGCCGCGGGCAGGTTTGGATCGGCGGCAACACCCGCTCCCTGTTTGAAGGCAAGATGCTCTTCTGACGAAGGCCGCAGCCCGGGGCCTAGCGCCAGCCGGCGGCGCGTGCCTTGCGTTCGGCGGCGGCATCGAGCGGCGCGCCGGCGATCATGGCGCCGATCACGTCTCCCCGCGCCGCATCGCCCCCAGCCATCCGATAATCACCGGAGCTCGCGCTTCCCGGTGCGGCATAACGCAACTGCCACCCCTCGGCATCGCGACATGCAACCCCCGCAATGTGGGTACCGGTGAAGCTGCGGCAGTAACTGCCGCCCTGGTCACGGAAAGACAGCGCGATGCGCACTGGTCCCATCTCTCCCGCCAGTTGTTGATCGAACGCCCGCGACAGCGGCTCCGCCAGCGCGACCGCATCCCTCCGATCACCCACGCCACGCTGCGCAGCATCGCCATGGCCGATCAGGAAGCCGGCCATCAAACTGGCCGCGATCGCACCCGGCACTATCCAGCGTCGTTCCGGGCGCGCCGCCGTCGCCTCGCGCGCGCTACGGACGCTGGCAAGCGATATGACCGAAGCGCCGCGGAGAACCGGCATGGCCGCCGGCTCTTCGGCAATCGGGCCAAAGGCGGCGTCAAAACGTGTCTTGATCGCGCGATGCGCGTCGGCAGCCTCGCGCAGCGAAGGATCATCCGCAACCGCGCGCGCCACTCGCGCGGCTTCGGCTGCGTCCAGTTCCCCGTCGAGCCAGGCGATCACCTTCGCTTCGTCGATCGCTTCAGCCATGTCTCAATCCCCACCCCTCAGCATTTGTACCAACGCCTGCCGCCCTCGGACCAACCGGCTGGTCAGCGTTCCGGCAGGGATCTCCAGCACGTCGGCGGCCTGCGCGTAAGACAGGCCCTCGATCATTACCAATGCGACCGCCTCGCGCTGTTCCTCGGGCAAACGGTCCATCGCGCGCATCAGGAAACGCAGTTCCGCTTGCGTTTCCGCCCCGCCCTCTGCACCGACATCCGCCCCTTCCTCGGACGGCGCGAACAAGCTGCCTCGTCGCCGGCGACTGCGTATCGTATCGATCCAAAGATTGCGCATGATGCGATAGGCCCAGGCGTCGAAACTGGTCCCAGGCTGCCATTGCGAGCGCGCCTTCAGCGCCCGCTCGGCGGTGCGCTGGGTCAAATCGTCCGCGTCCATGCGATCGCGCGCCAGTCCGTGGGCGAAGCGCCTGAGCCGCGGCAGCCGGCTTGCAAGCGCCGTTTCGAAATCGTCCAATGGGCCGCCTCTTTTCCATGCGGATGAAACGCCGGTCGTCCCTCGTTTCATCCATGACAGTGCCTAAAAAGGAAAGAGCATGCAGCGGGTGAAGATAACTTGTCTGACGGTGCTAATCGGACTGGCGACGCCCGGAACGGCGCAATTGCTCGGCGGTGTAGCCGGAGGCGTGACCGCGCCGATCGGCAGCCTCACCTCGGGCAGCCTTCCCTCGGGCATACTTGGGAACCCCGGACAGGGCAGCGTGGTGGCCGGCTTACAGGGTCCGCTGGCAGGCGTGGGCGATAGCTTGCGCTCGATCGGCCCGCGCGATCTGGTTTCGCTCCGGCATGAGCGGCTGCGCGCGCTGATGCGCGACAATCGCCGCGAGCTCGACACTGATGACGCGGGCAATCCCATTCGCCGCGACGAGATAGTCGGTCTCGACATGGCACCGGACACCGTTGCCAGGGTGGAGGCCGCCGGTTTCAAGCGCCTTCGCAGCGAGGCGATTGCCGGCCTCAATCTCGTGACGACTATTTTTACACCGCCGAAGGGCAAGCCAGCGCGCAAGGCGATCGCGATATTGCGCGGGCTCGATCCGGCGGGCAATTACAGCCTCAATGCAGTTTATGAGCCTGCGCGCGCCTCACTCGCCCCTGCAGGAGGGCCGCTCGCAGGCGCCGGCGCCCCGGACCGGAGAGTGCGCATCGGCCTCATAGACGGCGGAGTCGGGAGGCACCCGGCACTTGCCGGCGCCCATATTGATCAGCGCGGCTTTGCGGGCGATCCGCGCCCCAGCGGCCATGGCACCGCCGTCGCATCGCTGATGGTGGGCGAGAGCGGTGCCTTCCATGGCGTAGCGCCGGGCGCCGACCTGATGGTCGCGGATGTTTACGGCGGATCGCCCGCCAACGGATCGGCCACCGCGATCGTCCGGGCGATGGGCTGGCTCGCGGAGGGCGGCGTGCGCGTCATCAATATCAGTTTGGTCGGGCCGCCCAACGCCCTGCTCGCCGCCGGCATCAATCGGCTGCTGGCACGGGGAGTCATAGTCGTTGCTGCCGTAGGCAATGACGGCCCCGCTGCTCCGCCGCAATATCCGGCTTCCTATGCAGGTGTGATCGCCGTCACGGGAGTGGATAGCAAGGGCAAGGCCCTGATCGAGGCAGGAAGGGCGCTTCATCTCGATTTCGCGGCTCCGGCTGCGGACATAGTCGGCGCGGTTCCCGGCGGCGGCTGGGAAAAACTGCGCGGCACGTCGTTCGCCGCGCCGTTCGTCACCGCAAGCATTGCGCGGCTCGGACCGGGCCACGCGGCCGCCGTGGCGACGGCGCTGGTCGCGCAGGCGCGGCCAGGCCGGGGCGCAGTCGGCCGTGGGATCGTCTGCGGCGCGTGCGGCACACCACCGAAGCTCGTGGGCATCAATTAATTCGCCCAGCGGGATGAATCGCTTGCGCGCGGTCGTTTCTCTTCTGACGCCGGGCAAGATCAGGCTCGGCCAGACAAGGAGACGACCAATGAAAAATCCTGTCCATACGCGCCTCGCAACGGCGGCGGCGATCCTTGGGGTGGTGGCAAGCGCTCCTGCCTGCGCTCAGCTACTCGGCGGCGGGCTTGGTGGGGCACTTGGCAACGCCAGCGGCATGGTCGGCGGCACGCTTTCGGGCGCTGGCGGTTTCGGCGCGACCGCAGGCTCTCTAGGAACGGCTACGGGCAGCCTGTCCAACAGCCTCACCGGCTCCGGAAGCGCGAATGCCAGCAAGTCAGTCAACACCCGCTCTGGTGACGTCGCAGCCGACGCTGGTCTTGCCGGCACGGTGTCGCGCAGTACCGATGCCGCGCTCGGTGCGAATGATACGGGCGGAAACGGGCTCGCAGGCAGCCTATCCGATTCTGGCACAACCAGCGTCAGCCGCAATGTCGGCACCAGTGCGCAACTTATCGGCACGGATCAGGCGGCGGGCACCACATCCCCAGCCCGCAATGTCGTGACGGGAATCGCCGGCAATGCACGAGGCGCGGCCAGTCAGACCGCGCAGGGCGGCGTTTCCTCGGCCGCCAACGGCATGGATGATGCAGCATCCCGGGTCGGTCGTGTGCGCAACGCGGCGCCAAATGCCCGGGGCGACGGCTCGAGCAACCTCGCCGGCTCGCTGAGTGGCGCCCACTCCGGTTCAGGTTCGGCGTCCGGTTCGGGCTCGAGTTCCGCATCAGCCAGGGCCGCCAGTGGCGAAACCCCTGACTAATCGGTCCACATCATCGCGGCGGCTGTCTCCATCGGGACGACCGCCGCTTTGCCGCATCAAATCGGCAAGCGCGCGTATAAGCAGCGCGCTCGCAAACGGCTTTTGCAACAGCACGCTGCCGGGGACACCCTGCTGCGACCAGCCCATGCCATCGCCGCTGACATAAATGACCGGGATGCCGGGCCAGGCTTCACGCGCCTTGCGGGCGAGCTGCCATCCGTCGAACGGCCCCGGAAGCCTGATATCGGTAATGATCGCTGATAACGGTTGATCAAGCGCAAGCAGCGCCGACATGCCGTGTCGCGCCGCGATTACGCGATGGCCGGCTTCTTCCAGCGCCGCCTGGGCGGATAGAAGGGCAAGCGGTCCATCCTCGACCAGCAACAGCGGAGACGCGGGGCTGCCACACATGTGAAACGGGATGCGACCGGATAACGGGCGGTTTCAATATCCATGGCAGCGCAACACGACAAAGACCTGGAATGGCGCGACAAAGCGAGTGTCGGCTCCCGAAAGGTCGCCGGTGAACGCTCAGCCCGCGGCCGCGAGCCGATCCTCCAGCGCGCTCTGTTCATTGACAAGGGCAGCCGGGAGCCGATCCCCGAATGATCTGAAATAGGCGGCGTTTCGCGCGGCTTCGTCCCGCCACGTTTCGACATCCACGTCGAGCAACAGCCGCAGCTGGTCCGCGCTGAAGCGCAAGCCAGCGAGATCCAGCGCTTCCGCCGGCGGGATCCGGCCGATGGGCGTCTCGATGGCTGCTGCCGTCCCCGCCAGGCGCTCGACGATCCACTTCAAAACCCGCGCATTGTCGCCAAAGCCGGGCCAGATGAACTTCCCCTGCTCGTCCTTTCGGAACCAGTTGACCAGATAGATGCGGGGCAATTGACTGGGGTCGGATTGGGCGGAGGCGCCGATCCGCAGCCAATGCGCGAAATAGTCGGCCATATTATATCCGCAGAAGGGCAGCATTGCGAACGGATCGCGGCGCAGCTCGCCAACCTTGTTTTCGGCCGCCGCTGTGCCTTCCGACGCGATATTGGCGGCCAGATATATGCCGTGCCGCCAGTCGAAGGCCTCGGTCACCAACGGCACGGCCGTTGCACGGCGCCCGCCGAACAGGATTGCCGAGATCGGCACACCTTCGGGCGATTGCCAATCGTCGGCGATTGCGGGGCATTGCTCGGCCGGTACGGTGAAGCGGGCATTGGGATGCGCCGCAGGAGTGCCGCGGGCCGGATACCAGCGGTCGCCGCGCCAGTCGGTCAGGCCGTCCGGCGGGCTGTCCGTCAGCCCTTCCCACCAGACATCGCCGTCATCGGTCAACGCCGTGTTGGTGAAGATGCAATTGGCGGTAAGCGTGTCGACCGCGTTCCGGTTCGTCGCCGGGCCCGTCCCGGGCGCCACGCCGAAGAAGCCAGCCTCCGGGTTGATCGCGTAAAGCCTGCCGTCGCGGCCGAACCGCATCCAGCAGATGTCGTCGCCGATCGTCTCCGCCTTCCATCCGGCGATCGTCGGCTGCAGCATCGCCATATTGGTCTTGCCGCATGCGCTCGGAAAGGCAGCCGCGATATAATCCACCCGGCCCCCGGGCGAAGTAAGCTTGAGGATGAGCATATGCTCGGCCAGCCACCCTTCGTCGCGCGCCATGACCGATGCGATGCGCAGCGCGAAGCATTTCTTGCCGAGCAATGCGTTGCCGCCATAGCCCGATCCGTAGGACCAGACTTCGCGCGTTTCCGGAAAATGGACGATCCACTTCTCGTCATTGCACGGCCAGGGCACGTCCTTCACGGCGGGCGACAAGGGCATGCCGACCGAATGTACGCAGCGCACGAAAAAGCCATCTTCGCCGAGCATTTCGAGCGCAGGCGCGCCCATCCGCGTCATGATCCGCATCGATAGTACGACATAGGCGCTGTCGGTGATCTCGACCCCGATCGCGCTCTTGTCCGAGCCGATCGGCCCCATGCAATAGGGTACGACATACATCGTCCGGCCGCGCATGCTGCCGGCGAACAGCCCGTTCAGGTGACGGCGCGTGGCCTCGGGGTCGCGCCAATTGTTCGTCGGACCGGCATCAGCTTCTGCTTCGGAACAGATGAAGGTGCGGCTCTCCACCCGCGCAACGTCGCGCGGATCGGACCGGGCGTAGAAGGAGTTGGGGCGTCTGGCGGAATTCAGACGCGTCAATGTGCCCGCGGCGACCAGCTGCTCGCTCAGAAGGTCCCATTCGGTATCCGAGCCGTCGCACCAGTAAATGGAATCCGGCCGGGTAAGCGCGGCTATGCGCGAAACCCAATCGAGCAATGCACGATGCGCGGTGGGCGGCGGTGGCGACCCGAGGCCGGATTCCGCCGAAATCACTTCTTCCAGCATGGGCGATTTTTCCAACATCCTCGGCCTGATGCTGACGAACATGGGGTGAATAAACAAATTCGAATATCGGGACCGGTATAAGATGTTGCTATAGCTGGGCGCGTGACGGAGGCCTTCGATCTTAACCTGAAACACCTGCGCGCGCTTAATTTGATCGCGACGCTGGGCAGCGTCAGCGCGGCCGCGAATGCAGTGGGATTGTCCCAGCCGGCGTTAACGCAGGGGATTGCGAAACTGGAGGCGCAATTTGGCGCCGTATTATTCGATCGGCGGCCTCACGGCGTGGTGCCCACCGGTGCCGGATCGAAAATATTGGCGCGGGTCGAACGAGCCATGGCGCGCCTCTCCAGGAACATCGCGGCGGCCTCGGCGCGACCCCGCGCCATAATGCCGGCGAACAATCTGACGAGCGCGCAGTTGCGGGCATTTCTGAGTTTTGCCGAAGCAGGCAGCTTCGTCGGCGCCGCACAGACCTTGGGTCTTTCGGAGCCGGCCGTGCACCGCGCCGTGCGCGAGCTGGAGCGGCTGTGCAATAGTCCGCTCATTGTGCGGCGCGGTCGCGGCGTGGGACTCAACGAGACGGGACGAGCGCTGGCATCGGGATTCGCGCTGGCGGTCAGTGAACTCAATGCGGCGCTGCAGGAGGCGGCACGGCAACGCGGACACTTGGCGATCGGCGCGATGGCACTTTCGCGATCCCGGCTGGTGCCGGTTACGCTCGCGGAGCTTACCCAGGCATTCCCGGGGGCAGCGATAGATGTAGTCGAAGGATCGCATGTCGAGCTGATCGAATTTCTGCGCGCGGGAAGTATCGATGTGATCATCGGCGCGCTGCGCGAGCAGCCACCAGCGGATCTGGCGCAGGAAATTCTGCTGCTCGATCGGATCACGGTGATTGGCCGCGCCGGTCATCCCCTCGCGAATGCATGTCCGGGGCTGCAGGATCTTGCGCTTTACCCCTGGATCGTCGGGCGGCGTACTTCTCCGTTGCTGGAGCAATGGCAGCAATTATTCGATGAAGCGGGCGTTGAACGGCCCCGCGCACCGATACGATGTGGATCGGTCACGACCATCCGCGGCTTGCTTGCCCACAGCGACTTCCTGACCTTATTGTCGCGCGATCAGGTCAGTGCGGAAATCGAAGCGGGCCTGCTCGTACCCATTCGCTGTACGGTGCCCGATACGATGCGCACGATTGGCGCTGTTACGCGCCGGGATTGGTATCCCACCGATCTGCAGCGGCGGTTCATGGATTTGTTGCGCACAGCCGCGTCGGCACGAAGACCTCAGGAAATCGAATAGGATCGGCTATCCGTTCGCCCCACCCTTCGATGGCAAAAAAACCGCTCGCGGAAGAAATCCCGCGAGCGGTAGGGAGGAGGTCAAATCGAAGGTTACAGCTTCGCGCGGATACCGACTGTGATAATCCGGCCCGCAGGGTTGGAAACGAACGCGTTATAGCCCCACGCGCCGCCAAGGATGCCGCTGGTGTTGCCGTTGTAGAAGGGAGGATCCTTGTCCAGGATGTTCTGGCCATCGAGATAGATTTGCCAGCCCCTGAACGCCCCCTCGCCCTGAATCTCATATTGAAGATGCAAGTCGAAAGTATTGCCAGCCTTCACGTGATCGCCGCCGCCCGTCGGGTTGCCGACCGCGTTGACCGTGATCGGGATCAGAGACGAGCTGCTCCAGTTGCGGTACGAACCGACATGGTTCCAGAACAGGTCAGCGGAGAAGCCGCCCATTTCCCAACCCAGCTGCGCCCGGTTCTTGAACTGCACTGACGGGAAGGTCGTGTTGAAACCCGAAGTATTGAGGATGCTGAAGTCGGTTCCACCACCGAAGTTCTGCTTGAACTTGGTGAAGTAGGTGAAGGCGGTGCCGATGGTGAAGCGTCCCAAATCCCCGATCGCGTGGTGATAGGTGGCCTGACCGTCAATGCCTTCAACGGTCAGGTTGAGGGCATTCCGCGTGCTTTGATCAAGTAGATAATAGACCGCAGCCGGGACCGAGCCAGAGATGCTCGCCCCGTTCGCGATGTTCGCGAATTCGTTGATCTGCGCTGACGTGCAGGTCGACGGGCAGATTGTCAGCAACGGACGGAGCCCCGCCGAGTTCACGATTGCGCTGGGGCTCGGTGAGCTCACGCCGCCGATGAACTGGTTGTGGAAGAAGGTTCCCGCCGCGATGAAGCCCGGAAGGAACTTCGGCGCCAGGTCTACACCGGCTGACCAGCTGCGGCCTTTCTGCGGTACCTCGTGGGTGAAGCCGCCGCCGAGCTGGCGGCGCATGCCCTGGATCGTCGATGTGCCGATCTGGCAGGTAGTGGCCCCGCAGGCAATTCCCGGGATGTTCACAACATCGGGATAATTGGCTTTGGGTACGTTGATCGTACCACCTGCCACGCCCACGCTGCCCGACGCATAGAGATAGCCCTGCGTCGGATCACCGATGACCGCGATCGGCGGCGCCACGAAGGCACGGCTATAATTGGCGCGGAACTTCAAGCCTTCCACCGGCTCCCAATTGGCCGCGAACTTGGGATTGAACGTATCCCCCACGTCGCTGAACTTGTCATACCGACCAGCAACGCTGAGATCGATCCTATGCGCGAGCGGGAAATCCATGTCGGGCGACACGACCGGGACGTAGAGTTCCCCGTAGACCGATTTGATCGTACGATCGTAATTATAGACGCGGAAGTTCGATCCGGTGGTAGTCGGGCCGGTATTGTTGCTGCCGCTAATTTTCTGGGTCTGCTCCTGCCAGAAATATTCGGCACCTACGGCTACTTTGACATCGCCGCCCGGCAAAGCAAAAAGCGAGCCCTGCAGGTCCAGTTTCGTCTGATTGAATGTATTATAGTTCGTATTTTCAGAGTTCGCTCCGTACAAGGAGCGCAACACCGCAGCCGAAGACAAATTGCCCGCTCCGATCGGGTGCCAAACGTCCAGCGCGTTGGCGGTCGTCAGCGGCAGGTTCAGCGCGATCACATTCTGACCGGCGATGTCGGTTGCCGTCGTGCTGCCGCTGGACTGGGTGGTACCATTCAGCGCCAAGACCGCGCAGGCACCGCAGAAGCCCTTGATCGAGTTCAGTGCCGAGCGGTTCCAGCCAAAGGCGTCGCTGAAGGTGACAGTCCAGTTGTCGGTGATTTTATAGTCGGCGACAACCGTCGAATAGATCGAATCTTCCTGCGATTCACCGCGGCCCCACTTTCCATCGGGCGTGAGCGCAAGCCAGCTGATCGTCTCGGTTGTGGCCGCAGCCGCGCCTGCTGGCGCCACGAAGAATGGATTGATCTGCCCGGCCTTGCCCGAATTGGGACCATAGGCGGTAATATTGCTCAAGCCGCCCGGACCGTTGGGCGAATGCGTCGCCTGACGGTTATAGTTGAGCATCGCGGTGACCGTCAGCTTGTCCGAAAAATCATTCGTGACCTTGATCATCGTGTTCGCGCGATACTGGCTCGGTACCAGCGTGGAGTAGACCGAGTTGTTGCACGGCGCATTGGCGGGAGTTTGAGGAATTGCCGTCGTCGCGCTTGGCGAGAGGAAGACACCGCTTATGCCGGGAACAGCTATCGACACATTCGGGCATTGATAGCTGTTCGTATTGGTGCCGATCGGGCGATAGTCGCCCAGGCTCGAGAAGTCGCGATCCCGGTTCCTCAGCTTGCTCTGCTTGCTGAACGCTCCGGCGATATAGACGCCGCCCGTCTCCCACTTCTTGCCCCAGATGAAGTTCACGTCATAATTGTGATAATGATCGGCGAAACCATATTGTGCATTGGCTTCGAGACCATCGAACGTGCGGCGGGTGATGAAGTTCACCACGCCGGCGACGGCGTCGGAACCATAAACCGACGAGGCGCCGTCGGCGAGGACTTCGACCCGCTGGATCGCGCTCACCGGAATGATATTGGGATCGGTCTGAGCAAATTGCGTACCGCCGCCAGGAAGACGCAGGCCGTCGACGATGACCAGCGTGGTGTTCGACGACGAACCGGCCAGGCTGTGAATCTGCGGCGAATAATAAGAGAAGGCATTTTCGCCCTGGGCGAGCGAACCGGCGGTCGAAATGGACGGCACGGTATTGACTAGCTGCGAGATGTTGACCGGCGCGATCTTTTCGATCGTTTCCTGGCCAACCGAGACCAGATTCGAGCCGACCGGCGCGACACCGCGGATCTTTGAACCGGTTACAACAATTTCGTCAGCATTTTCGCCGCTAGCCTGAGCAGCTATAACCGGAGTTGGATTTGCTGGCTTGGCGGCGTCGCCAGCCGCGCTTTGCGCGCCGGCCCCCGCCGCTGCCATCATTGCCGCCGCCATGGCGGTCATGGTTCCGCTGATCCTCACAAATGACGAGAATTTCATCCCGTTTCCCCTTTCAGTTTGCCTATCCCCGATCGTTGATTTTCATATCATATACGATCCAGAGGGGGCTTATGGTCTGTCAGACACGTAGTCAACATTGATAGCGCTACCAACCAATGCGTTATTGAATACGATAAACCGCGGCGTTTTCGTATACTGCGTTGCAAAGCCCGCTCCGTCGCGTCTTCCTGTTGCGCCTAAGTCAACAATTATCGAAGGTTGGCGGCGATTAGGTGAGCGGGTCGATCGTCAAAATTGTGCGAGGCACAAAAAAAAGTGGGTCATTGATGCAACAGATTAGCGAGGTATCCCTTCCGATCCGCCCTTCCACAAGCCTGCCCCGCCACATCTGCCCATGTTCTGACAAACATCGGCATCCGGGGGCGCGCCGCCGGCCAGATAACCCCCCTCAGACTTTGAAGATTATTGCCGCCCACCGGACTCAAGCGAGTAATTGTGCAGGCCGGAAGGATAGGGATTTATCGCGACCCGCGTATCCATCTGTCCAACAATTCCCCCGAAGCTCGCACGATGCCAGCGGCCCTGCGCGGCGGTCACGATGTCCCCCGCCGAAGCCGTGAAGAAAGGAACTCCTTCGATCTGATAGTCAACATTGCCCTCCATTACGAACCAGAATTCATCATACCCAAAATGGAAGTGGCCGAGATTGCTTGCAGGGGGCGTGACCGTCCCCTTGCCGCGGATATTGTTCACGAACATGTGATCGCCCGAAATGAATGCGCCGGCACGTGCGCCACCCTCCACGACATCCTTGTAGAAATCGAGATACGGCTTGTTGCCGCCTTCATATTTACCATCGCCACCCGACAGAATTGTCTTCTGGTAGGTAAAGCCGGGCTGATCCTTCGGCTTGTCGGGATTCGTTGTGACCGGGTAGATTGGCAGGTCGCCCGAGGCATGGACCTCCAACCACAAGGCGGGGGCATCGCCGATCGCCTCCAACCTGAACGGCAGGCGGAAAGGTATGTCGATCTCGAAACCCTTGGTGGCGATGAACGGCTCCTGCCCCTTTATGCTGACGCGCAGCTGCCCCGACCAGACGATGATAGCGGTGCGATTGTCCGGATATTCAACTTCCGGCGTGCCCGTTCCGGCCGCCATCTGATGCCAGTCAGCCATCAGGTCCCTGTTGCGGACGACCGGCTGAATCCAGGTCTTGGTGCCCTTGTGGAGTGCCAGCACGTCGGCCAGTTTCCACCAGGGCCGGTTCGGCGCGTCATAGGATCGGTACGGCGTCCTTTTCGGCGACCAGCCAACTTGCGGCACCGGCCTTTCAGGCGAGGATGCAGCGCCGATGGCAGCGGGAGAAGACTGTGCATTTAGCTGAGGGGCGACCAGCGCCATGCCGATTGCGACGACCGACACCATCTTCGTCCGACCAACGGCCATCATGCTCTCCCGTGCTGGCCCCCTTTATGCGAGCCTAGCCAGTATCATATATGATATGATGTAGCAGCGAGTGTCAAATAGCGATGTGGGCGTGGGCTAGTGCTGGCAAACCGTCCCGGATAAACATGATGAAACGATAGAGGATGGTAGGAATGGTAAGATTTTCGCTGGCGACCGGAGCTGCCGTGCTCGCGCTCACTGTCTCGGCGCCGCTCGCGGCGCGCTCGTCAAAGCAGTGCCGTGCCATCGCGGATCCGGCTGCGCGGCTGGCATGCTATGACGAGCATGAAGGGGTGAAGGGCGCGACGCTTCCTCCGGCGGCCGCGCCCGCGCAAAGCATGGCGGTCGAGGAAAGCGCCGCGCCGGTGCTATCCCCAGCTGCTCCCCGGCGCTCCACGCGCCAGGCTGGGCGCGATCTCAAGCACCGACCCGCATTCGACAGCCAGATCGTGGCGGTCAGGCCGATCCTCCATGGTTATTTCGAAGTCGAGCTTGCCGATGGCACCATTTATGAAACCACGCAGACAGGCGCGCAATTGCTGCCGGGCGAGGCGGTGCATTATCGGCGCAGCGCCTTCGGCACGATGTTCCTCGATATTCGGGGCCGCAGCCCCATCACCGTGCGGCTATCGTCTGACCAGAGGGATTGAACGAAAGCTCGCCGCCCAGCATCCGGCGCGAGTCCACCATCAGCCAGGCAATGGCGCCGACCAGGACGAGTGTCGCGCCCGTGCCGAAGGCGGCCGCCCACCCGAATTGCGTAGCAATCCAGGGGGTCAGCGATGAAGTGACCGCGCC
This sequence comes from Sphingomonas sp., assembly GCA_035554515.1. Classification (GTDB taxonomy): domain Bacteria; phylum Pseudomonadota; class Alphaproteobacteria; order Sphingomonadales; family Sphingomonadaceae; genus Sphingomonas_I. The sequence goes on from DATMIP010000224.1 coordinate 17,722, forward strand.
ACCGATCTGGCATCCCATGTTCATGAACCCCGACACGACGCCGGTGTGCCGGCCGGCGATATCGGCCGAAACCGACCAGAACGAACTCTGCGATAAATAGATGGTGCCCGCACCTCCGGCGAGGATCAGGACGGCCAGCAAAGGACTGTCGACCATCGATCCCAGCACCAGGAAGATGGCGGTGAATATGAAGGAGAATACCGCCAGGATAGAGCGTCCCCAATATAAGCCATATCTGGTGGACAGACGGTCGTTTATAACGCCACCCGCCAGACAGCCCACGGTCATCGCGAGGAACGGCAGCATGCTGTAGCCCGCACTCGCCTTCAGATCGAGATGCCGCGCCTCGGCCAGATAGATGAAGAACCAGCTGAAGAAGATCCACACGACGTAGCCGAAGGCGAAATAGCTAAGGAACAACGCCCATACGTTGCGGCTCGACAATATGGTGCCCCACGGCACCGGAACGCGCCGGTTATCTTCGACCATTGTCAGGCCCGCCCGGATGTGGGCAAGCTCGTCCGCTTTCACCAGCGGATGGTCTTCGGGACGATCACGAGCCAGCACAAACCAGCACAACGCCGCGCAGCAGCCGATCAGCGCGCAGACATAGAAGGATGCGCGCCATCCGCCGAAGGCGATAATTGCGGTAATCAACGGTGGCGTGAGTCCCGACCCCGCCCCCACTCCGGCAAAAATCCAGCCATTGGCCCTTCCGCGCTCCTGCACCGGAATCCAGCGCGCAATGAACTGGTTACCCGACGGATAGACGACCGATTCGCCGATGCCGAGTCCGAAGCGGACAAGCGCCAGTAGCAGGATCGCGTTGCGCGCCTGCGGAGGGACGAGCGCGGTCAGCGCCGTGAACACCCCCCACCAGAGCAGCGCGAATGTGAGAACACGGCGCGGCCCCCAGCGCGCGGCCAGCCAGCCGGCCGGCACCTGGAACAATGCATATCCAACCAGGAACGCGCTGAAGACCCATCCGAGATGGACCTTATCAATTCCATATTCCTGCCGCATCTGGACGCCGGCGACCGAGATATTGGTGCGATCAAGGAACGCTATCGCGCTCACGACGAACAGCATCAGCACCAATCCGAGCCTGATCTTTGATCGCCCTGGCACCGCCATCTTTCTCTCCCCCTATTCGGGCCGCACCCGATAATATCATATAGGATTTTGTGTAAACTCGATGTAGGACCGCGTAAAGGCTGGCGAGACCAATCGAAAGCTGAGGGGATTTGCCTTGTTCGGACGGACGCGTTGGTCGTCAGGCGCGCTGGCGCTCGTTTCGTTGCTAGCCTTCCATGCCTGCGCGCAAGCCGCGCCGCTCTCCGAGCGTATTGGCCACACCGATCCGACAAAATATCGGCACCTTGCCGCCGTTCACAATGGACCGGGGACCATGGACTTTAGTGCGATCCTCGGCGCCGGGGCGCTCAGCACCAACCTGATCTTT
>DATMIP010000225.1:0-3829 GCA_035554515.1 Sphingomonas sp.
CCCGGCAAGTGCGGCGCCATCCGCTCCCACTGATGATCTTTCAGGATCAGCCGGACATCGCTCATCAAATCCTCCCTTCCAAAAGGGAGCTTGAATCAGACTTTGGACTACAAGGGAATCCTGAATGTCAACGCGCTCTAGGGGGGGTTGAAAGGGCAGTTCCGAGAAGGAAAATATTACGGCACCAGTCCTAGACGGCGCCGACCGCGCCAGCGCGCGATAAGCAAAGTAGCGACGACCAGCAGGCCCGCGGCCAATCCCCACCACACGCCTTGCCCCGCGAGCGGGGTGGCGAAGCCTAGCCCGATCGAGCAACCGAAGCCGACGACCCAATAGCCGAACAGGGCGATCAGCATGGGGATGCGCGTATCCTGAAGGCCGCGTAGAATGCCGGCGGCAACCGCCTGCGCGCCGTCGGCAAGCTGGAAGATGGCGGCAACGGCGAGGAAGCGGAGCGACAGGCTCACGACCTCGGCATTCGCGGGATCATCCGGATCGAGGTAAGCCGAGATGAGCAGCCCGGGCGCGGCCCAGAAGACGAAAGCGGTGGCGCACATCACCCCGATACCGGCGACGAGCGATACGTTCCCGGCGAGCGCCACCCAGCGCGGATCGCGCGCTCCAAAGGCCAGCCCGACGCGCACCGTGGCGGCCTGGGCGATGCCGAACGGGATCTGGAATGCGAAAGCGGCGATGTTGAGCGCGATCCCGTGCGCCGCGACCTCCGCGACCCCGATCAGGCCCATGAGCAGCCCCGCTCCACCGAAAAGCCCGCCTTCGAGTATCCAGATCGCCATGATCGGCAGGCCAAGGCGCACGATATCGCGCGCCCGCGCGGCATCGAACCGCCACCATCGGCCAAGAAGGCGATGTCGTTTCAGCCGGCGATCGCGCACGAATATGATCGCATAGGCAAGCGCCATCCCGACGAAGGTCAGCAGGTTGGCGAGCGCGGAGCCGACAAGGCCCATGGCGGGGATGCCAAGGTGGCCAAAGATGAACACCCAGTTCGCCAGCAGATCGACCGCCAGCGCGAGCCCGGTGATGGCGAACGTCCAGCCCGGCCGGCCGAGCGCCGCCGAGGTGATGCGCATGACACCCGCGGCGGCAGCGAGCGGTATTGCGGGGATCAGAACGAACAGGAACGCGCCAGCGCGGCTGGCGACCTCGGCCTTCTGCCCCAGAGCGAGGAGCAATGCCTCGCTCTGCCACAGCACCAGCATGGGTATGAAGGCGCCGAGCACCACCACCCACATCGCCATCCGAAAGCTTCGACGAACCTCGCGCACGGCATGCGCGCGACGGCCAAGCTCGGCGGCGATAAGCGGCGCGGCCGCGCTGCCCAGCCCGATCAGCGCGTAAAAAAGAAGGTTGAACAGGAAGGCGCCCAAAGTCGCCGCCGCCAGATCGTACGGCCCCAGTCTGGCAACGAACATCACATCGACGGCGGCGATAGCCATCTGCAGCAGGTTCGCCCCGACAATCGGAGCCGCCAGGCAAAAGAGGGCGGCCAGCTCATCCCGCCACGAGGTGGAATGCGGTTCAACGAGGGGCGAGACGGGTGCGTGGTTCACAGGACCGCCCTAGCGGCGTGATGCCGGACTGGCGACGGGGGGCGGGCGTGACGCAGGGCGCGCGTTCACGGCCAATTTGGAAAGGAGCGATTTGTGAAGCCCTTGATCGGGCGCGGCGAGCCAGATCCTGGTGCATCGACGACGGCGCCAATGCCACACATAAAAGCGCGGCCGGGTATGCACCCGACCGCGCTCGAACGTCTTCGCGAATTGATTAGCCGAAGCTGACGATGGCCTTGCGGCGGCTCCGCATTGCCCCGCCGACGGCCCCGAAGCCACCAAGCATCATAGCCCAGGTGGCAGGCTCCGGTACGGACGGGCCCACGACAGAGGTGCTCCACTTCACATCGTCAAATGAGGTGCCCGCAACCTCGACGAACTCGGAACCGGCGATCCAGACGCCGTCCGGGAAGCTGGTTCCGCCGGTAAAGCCGGACCCGCCGACGACAGTCGGCCAAGCGCCGCTGCTATCGAAAATCGTGCTGTCTCCGCTGGGCCCCGGTGTCGTGACATGGAAGCTGGTGACCGGATCCGTAAAGTCGATGCTCAAAAGGTTGTCGTTCGTCACGAACTGGAAGCTTGACCCATCGAAGATGGCTTCATCGTAGGTGAGAAAGCCCAGCACACCTTGCGAAGTGCTCGTGGCGGTGAATTTCAGAATCGCAGCGTCGGCGGCCGAAGCAGCGCCCAACAATGCCAACATAGCTACTCAAATACCCGATTTCTTCTTCATTTCGTCCCCCATTTAGATCCCCAACAATATGTCCGTAACGGAGTGAACAAATCCAGGCAAGTGCGACACCTCAACTAGTTTCGTCAGGCTCTGGTCTCCGGGCGGATGCGCCGTAATCGGGACAGCCAGACGCGCCCATCGCTAATTATGGGGCAAAGTAGCGATATCGTGATCGGGGCCGAGATCGAGCGCGAAAACCGGGCCGAGATCGATCACCTGCCTGTTGGCGGCGAGCTGGGTGGAAATCCGCGCATCGCCCCGTTGATAGCCCGTCGTCGCTTTTGCAGCCGCGTAATAAACGCCCCATCGATTGGTGATGTGCGCGCTCGTCATCGCGATGGAGGCGTACGGGGCGACCGCCTGTCCCACACCCATGCCGGACATCTCGACGCTCTCACCGTCCTTGAGTTCGGGCGCACGCAGATAGATGGCAAAGAAGACCACGTCGCCAGCCTTGATCGGCCTGGACACGACATAGCTGCCGCCGACGTCCCACGGATGCGCGCCCGCTTGTGCGACGGTCACCCGGAAGAAGCGCGTGCCGGGCAGATCGGGCTTTTCTGTATGCTGGTCTGAAAAGAGGGGGCGTAGCAATAAGTATAATAAATAAATAACGCCATCAAATGAATAATTTTTGTTTATTGTGTTCCCTGGAAACGGTAAGGCCGCTGAGCCAGAGGCCGATGCGTACTGGTCCAAGGGAAACACGTCATGCCCAAAGCATTGGTTGCGATCCTCATCTTGCTATATTGTTCGCCTGCCCAGGCGGTGAAGCTCATGCCGCCCCGCGACGCGACCGATCTGCATCTGGTTTTCGACCGCAAGCCGGTGACGCAGAAGTATATCGACATCCCCGATGTCCAGGTAGGGGTCGCGCTCGAGCTTCGGCAGGACAAGCCGGAAGTCTGGCAGATCTCCATCCGGACAGTGGGTGGTCGTGTGTTCCCGAGGCCGCTTGAGCTCAAGGGCGTCGAAGCGAACACCACCCCATGGCTGGGGATGGCGGACAAGCGAAATATCATCGTTTCCGCTTATTGGACCAAGATGGCGCCGGACGGCAAAAACATCGAAGCCGGGAGCGTCGAGGAACTGACACCCAAGCCCGACGTGCTGGGCAACCCTGGCAGCTTCTTCTATCTCAGCGTTCCCGAACCTGAAAGCTGGGCGCTGATGGTCGCAGGCTTCGCGGCCGTGGGGCTCGTTTGCCGAAAGCGGTCTGAGCGGCCTTCCCCTCGCTCGCTGACAGCTAGCTAGCGCGGCAGCTCGCTCACCAGCGAGGGCTTTCTGCGCGATCATGGCGAGCAGTAGCTAGGCGGGGCCGGTCGGGCGGCGGCCATTGTTCCCAGTTGAGCAAGGTTCCCTTGGCGACCCCGATGGTGCGCGCGAACGCGCCTTGCGGCAGCCCGGTGCCCGCCCGGATCTTCGCGACATCGACGGTGGGCGCCGCAACATGGTGGATGATCGCCCCTGTCATCTCACCACGCGCGAAAGCCAGCGCCTCGTGCGGTCATCCCGAGGTTGC
>DATMIP010000226.1:0-8226 GCA_035554515.1 Sphingomonas sp.
GCCCTTTCAGCGGCGTTCCGTCAACGCCGCGACCCCCGTATCCCGGCCCTCCGGCCGCCGACGCCGTGCGCCGCCCAGATCATCGCCGCGAGCAGCAAGGCGCCGGTCGCCTGGTGCGCGACCGCCAGCCGCAGGTCGACGCCGCCCAGCAGGGTTTCGATGCCGAGGGCGATCTGTGTGGCGACCAGCGCCATCAGCACGACCGCGCGGCCCGGGCGGCGCGCATGCCAGGCGGCCATAGCCAGCAGCAGAACCGCTATCGCCACCGCCCACGCCCACCAGCGATGTTCGAACTGCACCACGACCGGGTTGGAAGAGAGATTGAAGGACAAGGATCGCGCGCCGCTCCAGCCGCCGGCGGGGAACCATCGATCGCCCATCTTCGGCCATGACGCGAAAGCATAGCCCGCGCGCAGCCCTGCCGTGAAAGCGCCGAGCATCAGCTGAACGCCCAGCGCCACGATTGCGAGAAACGGCCAGAATCTGAGGCTTATCCGCCGCTCGCCGCGCGCCAGCGCCAGCAGGTCGAGCGCGGTCCAGATCAAAACCGCATAGATCAGCATCGCTGCCAGCAGGTGGACGGCAAGCCGGATGTGGCTGACCTCGGTCCGCACCGACAGTCCCGAGGCAACCATCCACCATCCGATCAGGCCCTGCAGCCCGCCAAGCGCGAAGATCAGGATCAGACGCCAGCCAAATCCTTTCGGAATCCACTTCTTCCACCAGAAGACGACCAGCACGATTGCCAGCACTACGCCGATCGCGCGCGCCAGCAGGCGGTGGAGATATTCCCAGAAATAGATGTGCTTGAATGCCTCCAGCGTCATATTGCTGTTGAAGGCGTGATATTGCGGGATCGCCCTGTAGCCGTCGAACGCCATCCGCCATTGGTGGGCGCTGAGCGGCGGGATCGCCCCGAGGATGGGATCCCATTCGGTGATCGACAGGCCGGATTCGGTCAGCCGCGTGATTCCTCCGACGACCACGATCGCGAATACCATCGCCGCGACGAGGAGCAGCCACAAGGCGAGGAGGCGGGGACGCGGTCGAAAGCGGTTGGGGCGCGGCACTAGCGCGCTATGGCGCGCCGCACGTCCCCGCGCAATCGAAGCCGTTTCAATGCGCGCAATTCCCGGGAGTATAGCCACCTCCCGGGAGTTTAAGGGCGCGCTGCGCTGTCGTGAGCTGTCAGCGTCCGAAGGCGACCGCGACGCGCCTGCGGTCACGGCGCATCGCCGCGCCGATCAGGCCGAAGCCGCCGATCATCATCGCCCAGCTTGCCGGCTCGGGCACGGCGGCGATACGCTGCGCCAGGAAGCCCGGCAAATCCCCGTCCTCGAAGCCGAATACATAGAATTTATTCGGCCCCGCCATGCCCGGCATGAAATCATTGTCGTTCGACACGTAGAGCGTGTGGAGCAATTTGCCATCCGCTGTCGTCACATCCTGGCCGAAGCTGAGCCCTTCGATCTTGGCGGGGATCTGCGCCGCCGTCAGCCCGAAAGCCTTGAGCGCGGCCACGATATCAAGAAACGGCGTTGCCTTCTTGCCGACAACCGCGTCCGCCGCGGCGTCGCCCGACAGGGCGGTGATGTCGATCGCGCCGGCAATATCGATCTTGAAGAGCTGCTTGACCTTCGCATTCGAACCGTCGCCGAGTCCCTTGCCATCACGCTCGTCGAGCAGGAACTCGTGATTGTTGATCGCAACGATCTCGCTGACGCCTGAGCCGGTGGTCAGGTTATAGCCATATTGCTTGGTTTCGCCGGTCGCGATGTCGATCGTAACGATGCGGATCATGCTGGCGGTCTTGGCGATGGCCGCGTCCTGGATCAGCGGCGCCTGCATCACACCAACCAGGGTCTTTCCGTCGGGGGTCAGCGCGAGGCCTTCCATGCCCTTGTTCGCCACGCGGCCAGACGAGTTACCGCTGATTTCCAGATCGCCTCTTGGCGAAAGATGGGCCGCATCGAGGTTGTCTGGGAGGTCGAAGGTCTTGATCAATTCCCCGGTTTTGCGATCGAACTGGCGCACATATGGCCCATATTCGTCGGAAACGAAGACGCTCTTGCCGTCGCTGGACACACGTACGCCTTCCGGATCGAAGCGTCCGTTGAGCGGATTGCCCGAATCTCCCGCCCCGAAATTGTCCGAGCGGCCGGTGAAATAATAGACGCCGGCACCGTTCTGCGCCGGTGCTCCGGAGCCGATAGACTGCCCATTGACGTCATTTACAAGCCCGGCGCCGCTTCCGTAGGTGAGCGGCGTGCTGCTCCACAACAATGTCGTCTTGGTGAGCGTCGGCGTGAGCGTGAAGGGCAGCGAACCGTCGGGCACATTGGTCAACGCCATCGTCATCGTCTGAAGCCGGCTTATAAAGGTTACCGTATTATCGACCGCCGCGCTGTAGGGCTCCACGTTGGGACCGCGATCGGGAACGCCGATAAAGGTATTCCCGCCCGCATAAGCCAGGCCAGATCCGACCCCGCCGAGCATGCTCGCCGGCAGGCCGTCTTCAAGCAGCCCCGTCAGCCCCGAAAGGTCGGTATTTGCTCCGGCGGAGCTACCGGTCAGGGTTCCCTGTGCCAGCAAAATTACCCCCGCATGGGTGGGCAAAGCGACGCTACAAACTAGCAGGGCGGCGAGGGTGGCGCGCATGGTTTCAGGCTCCCGGTCATGTTTCGTTAACGATGAGCGCCGTGCCTGCCCGGGTTCGATGACAATAATAAGTCGATGATAGCGCGCCTCCGGTCGCGGCGGCGATCGACGGTCATCGCGGCGCGCCGCCCGGGCGAAACTTGCCGCCGGGGCTCCCACGGCCTATCTCGCGGTCATGGCGCATGAGCACGAACACCGGATGGCCGACGGCCCCGAACTCGTCGCCGAAGCGCGGCAGGCGCTTGAAAATTCCGGCGAGCAATGGACACCGATGCGCGCGATCGTCTTCAAAGCGCTCGCCGGGTTCGATCGGCCGGCCTCGGCCTACGACATCGCCGAATCGGTATCCCGTTCCGAAGATCGGCGCGTGGCGGCGAATAGCGTCTACCGCATCCTCGATCTGTTCGTGGCGAAGAATCTGGCCCAGCGGGTGGAGACGGCGAACGCTTATGTCGTCAATGCGCATCCGGCCTGCCGCCACGATTGCATCTTTCTGGTCTGCGACGGTTGCGGCCAGACGACCCATATCGATGACGATGCGCTGACCGAACGCGTGCGCGGTGCCGCCGAGAAAGCCGGCTTCATCGCGCTGCGTCCGGTGATCGAGGTGACCGGACGCTGCCGCAAATGTGCGCCCAACTGACATCGCGACTTTTCCCGAGCTTGAGGCGCTTTCGCGGCGGACGATCTGGCTCTAGACGGGAATGATGTCCGAACGTCCGTCAACGCCGTTGCTCGACACGATCCAGGCGCCCGCCGATCTGCGTCGTCTCAAACCCGAAAAATTGCGCCAGGTCGCCGACGAATTGCGCGCCGAGATGATTTCCGCCGTGTCCGTGACGGGCGGGCACCTTGGCGCCGGGCTCGGCGTCGTCGAACTGACCACCGCCGTTCATTATGTATTCGACACGCCCAACGACATCCTGATCTGGGATGTCGGCCATCAGGCCTATCCGCACAAGATTCTGACCGGGCGGCGGGAGCGGATCCGCACCTTGCGCCAGGGCGGCGGGCTCAGCGGCTTCACCCGGCGCAGCGAGAGCGAATATGACCCTTTCGGGGCGGCCCATAGCTCGACCTCGATTTCGGCGGCGCTGGGATTCGCCACCGCCAACAGGCTGGCCGGCAGGCCCGGCAAGGCCATCGCCATCATCGGCGACGGCGCGATGTCGGCGGGTATGGCTTACGAGGCAATGAACAATGCGGAGGCTGCCGGCAACCGGCTGGTGGTGATCCTGAACGACAATGACATGTCGATCGCACCCCCGGTCGGGGGCCTGTCCGCCTATCTCGCCTGGCTCGTTTCGTCCAAGCCGTTCCTGAGTCTGCGCGATATCGCCAAGCGCATCGCCCGGCGGTTGCCCCGCCCGCTCCATGATGCGGCCCGCAGGAGCGACGAATTCGCGCGCGGCATGGCGATGGGCGGCACGCTCTTCGAGCAGCTCGGCTTTTATTATGTGGGCCCGATCGACGGCCACAATCTCGATCATCTCATCCCGGTGCTGGAGAATGTGCGCGATGCGGGTGAAGGCCCGATCCTGATCCACGTCGTCACAAAGAAGGGCAAGGGTTACGCCCCCGCCGAGGCATCGGCGGACAAATATCACGGCGTGCAGAAGTTCGACGTCGTGTCGGGCGAGCAGGCCAAGACGCCTGTCGGCCCCCCCGCATATCAGACTGTGTTCGCGGACGCCCTGGTGAAGGAAGCGGCGAGCGATGATCGCATTTGCGCCATTACCGCGGCGATGCCGTCGGGCACCGGCGTCGACCGCTTCGCCAGGGCCTATCCCGAACGCACCTTCGATGTGGGTATCGCCGAACAGCATGCGGTGACGTTCGCGGCCGGGCTTGCGGCGCAAGGGATGAAGCCGTTCTGCGCGATCTATTCGACCTTTTTGCAGCGCGCTTACGACCAGGTCGTCCACGATGTCGCGATTCAGAATTTGCCGGTCCGCTTCGCGATGGACAGGGCGGGGCTGGTGGGGGCGGACGGAGCGACCCACGCGGGTGCGTTCGACCTCGCTTTTCTGTGCGCGCTGCCGAACATGGTGGTGATGGCGGCGGCCGACGAGGCCGAACTCACGCATATGGTCCACACGATGGCCGCCTACGATACCGGTCCGATCGCGGTACGCTATCCGCGCGGGAGCGGTACCGGGATCGCAATTCCGGAAGCGCCGGAGCTGCTCGCGATCGGCAGGGGCCGGATCGTGCGCGAGGGCAAGGCGGTCGCGATCCTTTCGCTCGGGACCCGGCTCGAGGAAGCCATCAAGGCGGCCGACCGGCTGGAAGCCCAGGGGCTTTCCACCACCGTTGCCGATCTCCGTTTCGCCAAGCCGCTCGACGTGACCCTCATTCGACGCCTGCTTACCAGCCATGAGGTGGCGATCACGGTCGAGGAAGGCTCTGCCGGCGGTTTCGGCGCGCATGTCCTCACGCTGGCGTCGGATGAAGGGCTGATCGACGCCGGCCTGAAGCTGCGGACCTTGCGGTTGCCCGATCAGTTCCAGGAACATGATCGGCCCGAGCGCCAATATGCCGAGGCCGGGCTCGACGCGGACGGGATGGTCGCGGCGGTGCTTGGCGCGCTGCGCCACAATTCGGTCGGAGTGGGAATCGCGGGTTGAAGAGGGCGCTGATCCTCGGGTTGCTGCTATTGGCAGGCAACGCCGGTCCGGGCGCCCCTGTCGAGATAATCGTCTCGGGGACGCGTTCGGCGCAGGGAATGATCCGCGTCAGCATCTGTCCGGAGCAAATGTTCCTGAAAACCTGCCCCTGGTCCGCCTCCGCCCCGGCGCGGACGGGCCAGGTCGCGATCATGATCGAAGGCGTGCCGCCCGGGCGCTACGCGGTGCAGGCGTTTCATGACGCCAATGGCGATGGCAAGCTCGGCACAGGCTGGTTCGGCATCCCCAACGAGGGGATCGGCTTTTCGAACGATGCGATGGCGCACCTGACACGACCGCGCTTTTCCAAAGCCGCCTTCGATCATGGCGGAACGGCGCAGCATATCGCTGTCACGGTACGCTATTTCCTGGGTTAGATCCGGTTCCCGCCCGCGGAAACGGCCGGCCTGCGGACGAGGTTAGCGGACGGGCCGGCCGCGCGGCATGGGCGCGAGCATTGCGCCGGCGAACGGCATCACCATGAGCAACGCGAGGCCCGCGACCACGATCGCGATCAGCCTGTCCTGCAGATAGGCGTTGGCCCAGCTATAGCCGCCGATTGCCGCCAGCAGCGGGATGAGGATCAACGCCGCGAAAACGAGCCGGCTGGTCGCGGGGCGGGCTGTTACGACGCGCGGCGGGATCGCGCCGATCATGGCGTCGACGATACGCCGCTCGGCCGGCGAAAAGCCTGCGTTCTGCAGCATATTGGCTGCCGCGGCCGATCGATCGCCGACCGTCGTGTAACGGCGGAGAGCTTCGAGGCGCCCGTCCGCCAATTGCCGTCCCCCGCGGCGCGCATGGCGGTCGTGGCATGCGGTGAGGATCACGCGTCGTTCGGCATCGCCCAGCCGGATGGTCCGCGCGACCGAACGCCCCTGCAACCAGACTGCTTCATTTGCCGTAGCGTCGAAATAGGCCACCTGCCGCTCCTTGCCTCACCCGATGAGGGCTGGCCTAGGAGGGCATGCGTCGAACGATCGTGAGTTGCTGCGTGAAAGGAGCGTGAAAAGTGGTCCCGGCGGGATTTTGTCCGCGCCGCGGCGCGCGTTTGTGTCGTGGTGGGCCGCCCCTATTTCGCTTTGGTATAGGGGACGAAATCACCGAGCCCGATAAAGCCGCGTTCCATGCGGGAACCGCGATCGAGCAGCTTGACCCGATCGAGGCGGCACAATTGCGAACCCTGGACATATTGGACGGGAATATCGTCGTCACGCAGCCTTTCCGCACCGAGCGGGCGATTGACATAGGTCTTGCCGCCCAGGGAACGATAGACGATGGCCGTGCCGGCGATGATATGCGATCCGTCGATCCGCGACAATGTCACGCATCGCTCGGGCTTGCCGGGGACCAGTCCGACCAGTTCCTTTGCCAGCTCGGCTTCGCCGCGCTGCTGCCTCGTCTCCCGCGCGAGCGCCGGCACGCTCGACGAGATGAGCAGGGCGGCGAGGCAAATCGACAAGTTGCGCATGATCCGGTCTCCGATGATCGCTCTATCCTTATACCCGTTTTTATCATGGTGGGCTTAACCCGAGATGAGCAATCGCATCAGTCTTTCTGGCCCGGCAACCATGCTGACCGCTAATTCCTAAACTTTTGGGCAATATTAACCTATATCAAGCGATCTCGATGGAAATCTGCGCGATGCAACTGATCCGCCACCTTTTTGAGTTGCCAGAGTCTTGCGGAACGGCCTTAATAGGTTGTTCATGGATCTGTGGATAACAGAGGGAGTGTCTTCAATCCTCAACCTGCTGCTTACGTACGGACTGGCATTTGGCGGCCTGGCCGTCGTCGGCGCCGCCGCAGGCATCGCGGCTGCCCTGCTCTGGCGGGCGCCAAAAGCCGGGGCCGCGCCGGTCGAGGCCGGAGGAAGCCCGCCCGCGGCGACCCAGACGTTGGCCGACGATCTTCCCGTCGCGGTGCAGCGCAACGAATTCTTTCTCGTCCATCAGCCCAAGATGCGCGCGCGGACGGGCGAAATGATCGCGGTCGAGACATTGGTGCGCTGGCGCCATCCGACGCGCGGCCTGATCGGGCCCAATGATTTCATCGCGCTCGCGGAAGAATGCGGCGAAATGCGCCGCATCACCGAATGGGTCATCCGCCAGGCGATCGTCGAACAGGCGAGCCTCGCCGCCTGCGGGCACCTGCTTACCTTCAACGTCAACATTTCCGCACGCGTCCTGCCCGATCGTGATTTTGCGGAATGGGCGCTGGCGACGGTGAGCGCCGCGGTCGGCCCCATCGGCTTCGAGATCACCGAAACGGCGATGATCGCGGATCCGGAAGGCGCGCTGCGCAATCTGCATCTGTTCGCCGATGCCGGCATCAAGATCGCGATCGACGATTATGGCGCTGGCCTGTCCAGCCTGGCCTACCTCAAGCAGCTGCCGGCGCACGAGCTCAAGATCGATCGCATGTTCATCTCGGGTCTTTCGAGCAGCCACCGCGATCCGCTGTTGGTACGCTCGACGATCGACCTCGCGCACGCTCTCGACATGGAGGTGACGGCGGAGGGAGTCGATTCGCCCGCGGCGCTCGCATTGCTCAAGGTAATGGGCTGTGACGTGATCCAGGGATTCCTGATTGCCATGCCTATGGCACTCGGCGACCTTCGCGCGTTCCTTGACGCGCGAGAGGACGCAACGCCCGAAGCGTCATTAGGTTTCAACTGGTTAGGACGTGCCGGGCGCGGAGGAGCGGTCTAATGCGTTACCCGTTTGCTAACAATTGCCCGTAAAGGGTTAACAACACATTAATAATACTTGAAAAGAGGTTTACGATTCGGTAACCACTCCGTCGGGGCGAGGCATTCTGCCGTCCGCCGTACGGAGGGGTTATGTTCAAAGCGCTCAAGGTTTTCGGTATTGCGACGGGTGTGGCTGCGGCTGCAGTGAGC